>DATAPK010000199.1:0-13302 GCA_036265245.1 Tepidisphaeraceae bacterium
CAGCCCAGGATTCGACTTGGCGTATGATTTTAGCTCACTTTCGATCAATTGCAGAGGCAATTGCGCCTTCGCCGCCAGTTTATCCGTCGCAATCCCACTCGTCAGCAAATCAACTTTCATCTCCTCGATCAACCCATGCACCCGCTCGCGCTTCGCCTGATCCCCCTCCGGATCAAACAGATCAACCAGCCCCTTCGTCTCCGGCGGCCCATAAACGCTCCACCCACCCGCATCGTTCGGCTCAACCAGCACAAGCGTCCGATCCGGCCTTCTCTCCGCCGCCTCGTGCGCCTCCAGCGTAAACCCCGCCGTCGACAGCAGCACCACCGTCGTCGGCACACCCGCCAGCGCCGGCGGCAATTCCGTCATCGCCTTGGTAATCTCCTGCGTCGTCATCGGCCTCGGCGTCTCACCGGCCACCAACGCCCGCGTCGGCGAAACGCACATCACCCGCATCCGCCCCACCATCTTCTTAAAAATCATCATCTTCCGCTGCCAGAACGTCACCTCCATCTGCTCCCCCAGCGGCATGCGCTTCTGCAACTCCCGATCCGGCACATTCATCTCGCTCATCACGCGCTTCACATCCGTCCCCCGGTCAAATCGGTTCGGCGTCGTATGCTTCATCGACGAAACCGCGCGATTGCCGTTGATCGTATCAATGCGCAACCGCGAATCCCCCAGCAGTTGAACCACATGCTCAACCAACTGCTGCTCCCGGGCCCGATGGACGGATGGATCAGAGGTGTTTTTCATCGGTATTAGAAACGTCAAATCCTTGTTGCTGCGATTTTTGTATCTTGCGCAGATACAAAACAGGAACCACAAACGCGACGATGAGTGCCCACCCCCACCCGATCACCGAAAGAATCCCATAAAACTTCGCCATAGTTATGTATTTCATTTAGCCCCACGCATGCGTGGGGACTATCTGAGAAATCATGCCACCCTATCCACCGCCGCCACGCGCATCCCGCACCTCGGGCAAAACACCGCCGACTGCGGTAGCGGCGCCTGGCAAAGCGACACCGGACACTTCCGTCGCAGCGACATCGGCACCGTCAAAATCATCGACGGATGCGTCGTCCGCAACACATCCCGCACGCGCTGCGCCAAATCCGCCCGCGTCCACCGGCTTCGGTGTTTGATATATCGACTCTGCGCCGCCCCCGCCAGCATCAGCGGCACGCCCCACAAAACCCCGCCGCTCAAAAATATCAATCCCGCGATCAACCACATCGGCCTTAGCCCCAGCACATCCGGCGGCATCCCAACCAGCTTAATCCCTTGCTTCTGCGCCACCCGATTGAAACTCTCCACAAATCGCCGAATCCGCGACTGATGCAACTGTATCGCCAGCCAATGCGCTGCATATCCAATCGAAAGGCTCCCCGTCCACCACGCAAAAACCGTCTCATCCAACCGATAAGGATGCCATCGCGTCCGGAAATACCCATACGTCGCACGCACCAAATCATCCACCTGCAACCCGCCGCTGATGTACCAAATGAGCGCCCCCAGCCCTGCCATCGCCGCCCCCCACGAAACCAGCCGCAGCAAATAAATCGTTCCATCAATCCCAGGCGTTCGCGGATCAAGCTCCCCCGCATCACTCCCAAACTGCAACCGCATCCACTCCGCCAGATGCAAAAGCTGATCCCGCTCCCTCGCCGCAAACGTCCGCAACTTTCGCGGCATCATCAACAGCGGCCAAATCCCCATCGTCACAACCGCAACCAGCCCCGTCCCAAATAACCTCGGCGCATAAACCTCATAAGGCCGCATCAAACTCTGCAACAAAGCGCCAGCTAAGTAGTCCGGCCGATCCCCCGGCTGTGCCCCCACCGGCGGTGCCACTTCAGTGGCACTGTTCTGTTGATTCCCGAAATTAAACGAATCCCGATTCACGTGCTTCAAGATTACCACATCGCCGCCCGTCGCACCGCGACCTGCTGCGTTTGCCCCAGAGGTTGTCCACACCGTCTGCAAAACTTCGCCCCCGCAGGATTCGCCGCCCTACACCTCGCATTGCCGCAAACCCGCGCCGCCGAATCCCCTCCGCCCGATATAAATCCCCCCCGATTCCCCACGCCGCCCCTCAGCGCCCCTCCCGCCCGCCACGCCAATTTCAAAATCGAAAAAATCACCCACCCCCCAAACAAAACCGCCGTCACTCCCGTGATCGCGATAAACAGGAAAATGGTGAAGAAAATTTCAGCCATGATTATTTAGTACTGAGTGATGAGGACTGAGGACTGCGTAAATACATTCTTGTTTTTCACTCAGTCCTCAGTCCTCATCACTCAGTCCTCTTACGCCACACTCGTGGCACTCAACCCTTCTCCACAAAAAATACAGTATCGATCATGCGCATGCGGATACGCTCCGCACTTTGGGCATCGCTTCACAACCTCCACCAACTGAAAACGACAGTGCATGCAGAATTGATCGCTGGCATCTACCGGTTTCCGGCAGCTCGGGCACGTCGCCCCAGGTGGATTGCCATGCGTCAGCGGCTGCAATCCCGGCCCCTTCTGCTGCGACGGCATCGGCGGCGGCCCGGGCGACGCAATCGCCCGCACAAACTCATCCGCCGATCCAAACCGCTTCTCCAGCCGCGCATACGAATGCTTAAACGCCTCGTCCAAGTGCCGCGGCACTGTGTTATTCAGATCGCTAGGCACATCCGTGCCCGCCGGCCTTTCCCCTGTCAGCATCTCATAAAGCACCACGCCGCACGCATACAAATCCGCCCGCGCATCCACATCGCCCCCCATGCGCTGCTCCGGCGACATATAGTCGAGTGTCCCCGCGATTTCTTTCCCCGCGTCATCACCAATCGATTGCGAATAAACGATCGACCCCACCGCCGTCTTGCTCGCCGCCCGCCCCAACCCAAAATCCGTCACCTTCACCACGCCCTCCGCCCCATATCCATCCGTCTTCGCCCGCTCATGCACCAGAATATTCTCAGGCTTAATATCCCGATGCACCACGCCGTTCTTATGCGCGTAAGACAATCCCGTCAGCACCTGCCGCATGATCGCCACCGCATCCGGAATGCGCAACGACTTCTCCGAGATCAGCGTCCGCAAGCTCACGCCCGGCACATATTCCATCACCAAATAGGGAGGATCGGCGTATGGATCAAACCCCATCGCGCGCACGATATTCGGATGCACCAGCCCATGAATCGCCGCCCCCTCGCGCTGCAGATTCTTCACATACTGCGGATCGGTCGGAATCTTGATCGCGACAAGCTGATCATGCCAAACATGATGCCTCGCCCGCCAAACCTCCCCAAACGTCCCGCCGCCGACTTTGGCGTCGAGCAGATACTCCGAAATTCGTTGATTCTGTGTAGGCATCTTAAATTCTCTATTCACCACAGAGAGCACGGAGAACACGGAGAAACGAAACTAAAATTATTTCTCTGTGCTCTCCGTGTTCTCCGTGGTGAATCCATCTCTTAAACCTTCTCCGCGATCCAATCGCACGTAAACAGATTGTAGACCGCCGCGAACAACCCGCCGAGCAGCAAAAACGTCCACGCCGTCGCGCCCGGCACATGCCACTGAAACAGCCACGCCAGCAGCACCATCTCGACGAGCGTATATCCGCCCACCAAAACCGCCCCCGCCAGGTTGTTGTCGTATTTGGCGACGCGTCCTATCACAAAAAACGTCGCCCAGGGCACAATCAGGACAATCCCCAGCCAAGAAAAAATCCGCCCCGTCCCCGTCACCAGCATTTGCCGCGTCTGCGGGTCCATCTGCCACCACGAAATCCCCGCCGCGATGACCCCCAAGGCCACCAACCCGCTCACAACCTTCCCCGTCATGGATTTCAAAAAGTCCATCGCTCAAATCATACCGGCTGCCACCCTACCGCACGTCTATAAACCTAGCCCCTTTTTGGATTTCGGAACCCACCCCAAAAGGTTGCCCCAATTCACCGCAAAAAACCCTATAACCCAAATATCGCACGTCATTTGGGGCTTAGGTCAGTGGTCATTCGGGCTTGGTCATTGGCCATTCATCCTTGGCCATTGGTCATTCCGGCGCAACGATGGATGATATTGGCAAACACCCCTCCCTTTGACCTACTATCCTCCCCGTGTACATCATCTCCCACGCCATGTACCGCCCCAGCAAGGTCAAACGCTTTGATTTCCCGCCCGGCCGCACCGTCGCTGGCAAATATGTCATCGACCGACCGCTCGGAAGTGGCTGGGAGGGCGAGGTTTACGTCATTATCGAGAAGCTGACCGGCATCCGCCGCGCCGCCAAGTTCTACTACCCCCACCGCGACCCCACCGGCAAAGCCGCCATCGCCTACGCCCGCAAGCTCGACGCTCTCCGCCACTGCCCCATCCTCATGCAATACCACCACCAGGAAGTGGCCGTCGTACGCAAGAAAAAAGTCACGGTGGTGATCAGTGAATTAGTCGAAGGCGAAAAGCTCAGCGAGTTCCTCGCCCGCCAACCTCGCCACCGCCTCCCCACCTTCGAAGCCCTCAACGTCCTCTACATCCTCGCCCGCGGCATCGCCCCCATCCACGCCCGCGGCGAATACCACGGCGACATCCACGACGACAACATCATGATCCGTCGCCAAGGCGTCACCTTCGAAGTCAAACTCCTCGACTTCTTCGACCTCGGCAAACCCACCAAATCCAAAATCCACAAAGACGTGTTAAATCTGATCGAAGTTTTCCACACCATCACCGGCGGCCGCGAACATTACGCGCGTCAACCGAAAGTCGTCAAAGACATCATCCGCGGATTGAAAGATTCGCTGATCTTAAAACGATTCCAGAGCGCGGGAGACATTCAGAGGTATCTTGAGAATCTGACCTGGGATTGACCACCATTCTTTGAGGGCGCCTATATCATGATGCAATCTCCGCTGGGTTTGTATCTTTCGTTTCTCAAAAAATACCGCGGCATGAGCGTGCCGATTATCTTCAGCCTGCTGCTGGAAATGGCCTTCTGCTCCGGCGTCCCCTACTGCTTCAGCATCATCGTCGACAAAGCACTCCTCGGTAACAATCGCCACCTGCTCTACCTGATTATCAGCGGGCTGATGATCGGCGTGGTCGTGGTGGCCGTGTTCGGAATGATCCGCGACCGTCTCTACGCGCAGCTCACCGCCGGCCTCATGAACGACATCCGCACGGAAATGTTCATGCACCTTCAGCAGATGTCCGTCGCCTTCTATTCTAAGAATCAGGTTGGCGACATCGTCGCCCGCTTCTCAAGCGATCTGGCCGTCGTCGAAAACGCCACCACCTTCGCCATCTCAGCCGCCGTCTCTCCCGCTCTTGATGTGCTGTGCAGCACCGTGCTTCTTTTTCTCCTGGACTGGAAACTGGCGCTGATTTCTCTTTTGGTCTGGCCCGTCGTAGTCACCGGCCCGCGAATCTTCGCTCCCAAAGTCGTCTCCGAAAGCTACAAACGCAAAGGTGAAGAATCGCAAGTCCTCAGTTACCTGCAGGAAAACGTCCACGCGCAATCGTTGATCAAAACCTTCGGCCTGAAGGATTACGCCCATTCCGAATTTATGACGCGCGTCGGAGCGCTGCGGGCGCGAATGGTTCGCGTGAAGATTTTTTCCGGCCTGGTCGAGCGATCCGCCTATATCGGTATCCTCTTCATTCAGGTCGGCATCCTCGGCGTCGGCGCGCACATGGTTGCCAAAGGCATGCTCACAGTCGGTGTGCTGGCAGCGTTCCAGGCGCTGTTTCTCGCGCTCAGCTATTCCATTGCCTGTGTCGCCCAATTCGTCCCGACACTGGTCGAAGCCGGCGGCGGCATGCGGCGAATTCAGGAATTGCTCGAGGAGAGTCCAGGCGTGCCCGACACCGGCAAAGTGCCGCTCGCCAGACTTTCACGCGAAATCGTTTTTCAAAACGTCAGCTTCGGCTACACCGAAAATCACCTGAATCTCAATCAAGCCAGCATCACGCTCCAAAAAGGAACCTCGGTTGCCTTCGTCGGATCGAGCGGCTCGGGCAAGAGCACGATCCTGAGTCTGGTCATGCGGCTCTACGATCCGCGCGAAGGATCGGTCGCCATCGACGGCACCGATCTTCGCGAAGCGACGCAGCAATCCTTGCGAGAGCAGATGAGTTACGTCCCGCAGGAGAGCTTTCTGTTCGACATTTCAATTCGCGAAAACATCCGCCTAGGAAACAGAACCGCCACCGACCCCGAGATTGAGAACGCCGCCAAAGCCGCCGAGATCCACGACATCATCATGAAAATGCCGCTGGGCTACGACACACCCGTCGGCGAACGCGGCGGCAAACTCTCCGGCGGCCAGCGCCAACGCATCGCCCTCGCCCGCGCAATCCTCCGCCAGCCCGAGATTCTAATCCTCGACGAAGCCACCTCCGCCTTGGATCCCTCCACCGAAGCCGCGATCAACCAAACGCTCGAACGTCTCGCCAAAGGCCGCACCATCCTGTCCGTCACGCATCGCTTCGCCTCCGTCGTCAACGCCGACCGAATCTTCGTCCTCGACGCCGGCCGCGTCTGCGAACAAGGCACGCACGCCGAATTGCTCGCACATCGCGGCCTGTATCGCAAACTCTGGGACAAACAAAACGGCCTGACCCTCGAAAACGAAGGCAGGCACGCCACCGTCACCCCCGATCGCCTGCAACAAATCCCAATTTTCTCAGATCTCCCTACCCCCCTCCTCGAAAAAGCGGTGAAATTCATGGGCACCGAGCAATACGCCACCGATCGCGTCATCATTCAAGAAGGAGACATCGGCAATCAGATGTACATCATCGTCCGCGGAAAGGTTGAAGTGATCCGCAACACCGAGGGTGGCCCCACCCGCGCCGCCGTCCTCGAAGCCGGCGATCATTTCGGCGAGATCGCTCTCCTCCGCGCCATCCCCCGCACCGCCACCGTCCGCACTCTGCTGCCGAGCATCTTCCTGACGATCAATCGTTCCGAATTCGATTTCCTAATGGAACAAGCCCCCGACCTCCGCGCCCGCCTCGAACAAATCGCCGAGCAAAGAGGAGTCATCAAGGATGCCGACAAACCGGTCGTTGCCAATAGCGCTCCGGGATAGAGCCCACGATTTACCCAGCTTCAAAATTACTTCTGATCCGCCGCATCGGCAGCCGCAACCACTACGCCCGCCAACTCAACGTAGTTTAAGGATATCATCCGCACGCAGAAGGATTCGCTTATCTTCAAGCGCTTTCAAAACCGGAGGGATATTCAAAGGTCTACTTCCGAGTTCGTTTGCGTCTGATTTTTCTCCGCATATATCGTACCACTATCCCATAGAGCGGCCCCTCAACAGCAGTTAAATCGTGGTCGATGTCATGGTTAACTCCCATCTTACTTCGCCATTTGTCTTGCCCATTTGGCGATTGTAAGGCAGCATGTTTGACTAACGCCTTTGGGTCTTCGGGTTGTCCAATAGCAAAGATGGCAATTTTGATATATCCAGGCTCATGTAATCCGTTTTTGCATGGCTCGAATCCGACGGTAGCAAATGCTTTTTCAAATGCTGCTAGATTCTCTTCTTCTGGACATCCAGAAGGCCAGTAGAATGGGGGCTTGTACTTTCCGGGAAAGACGGAGCCGGGAATTGGCCACCAGTAATGAGTAGAATCAGAAGCTGCGAATGCAATGCAGTTTTGGCGTTCGTTTTTTTTGCTCGTGACCCTATGATTGCGCTTGTTCAAATAGGGGAATAGCTGAGGGTCAAACGACAGATGCGTCGGGAGCCTATTTCGTCTATAGATAGCCACGTTCGCATCCCCATCGAATCCATGCAGCTTGCATTTCTTTAATTCTCCCCCGACCGGCTTGGGGAACAGGATCAGCTTGGGCCAATAAGGCCAGCGCCCAAAACCAATGGCCTCCCCGATCACGCATTCGTCGGAGGATGAGCGGAATTGCATCTTCCCCCATTTCGATAATCTGCTGATAGGCCGTATGCTGAGCGGCTTGAGTGGGCGAAGAGATGTAGACCGTCGCTTGCTCCCACCTGTCGGCTAGAGTATCGAATTTTTTCCGCAGGGAATCCCTCGTGCGCGTCCGCGCAAGCAACAAATCTTCAAGCATTTTTTGATATCGCTCATCGCTGGCATGCTCAGTTGCAGTCTCCCCCAACATGCGAGATAGATCGGCCCGCGATGACTCGCTCTTATATTTTATCGTATAGCACTTGCGAAGCTCGGTTGCTTCTGTTTCGACGGCCTTCCTAACCTCAATAAAAAATATTGCGGCATCATAAAGGTCTTTGTCACCGCACTTTTCTCGGGCGGCCTCTGAAAATGCACTATGCGCTGTTTTTGACATCGTGCTTCTCCACGAGAATTATTGACCTGAAAGCCTTAAGAACCAATTGCTTACTGTGTTGAAGATAGTCAGGGCCAATCTTGATAGATTTGTGAACATCTATCACAATCAACACATGCTTATTCCCGAAATCGGACCACTTAAGTTGATGGATCAGATTGTTGGGCTTTGCGATAAATGTTTCACCAATTCGTTCAACTTTGACGCCACCGATCGTCCTTTCTTTCATTGCAACCCTAATGAAACTGGCCTTTGCAAGTTTCGAAACAGCTAGCAAAAATTCACCCCGAATAATCAGGTCAGCGCCTAGGCCAATGAATTGACTTATAGTGTTCTGCAGCTTTTTGGATGAAGCAAGTCCGCCACTCGGTTGCCATTTGGAAGGTCGAATAACCAAATTAACGTGGAGATGATTTTTGTTAGGTCGGCCACCACCAAAAAGCTCCGCGAATACTGAAGCGCTCACTTCCTGATAGTCATAAGTGCGAGCCGCCATCCGTCCCTTATCAAGCTTTTCAAGCCGCGAAAGAGTAGCTTTCTTGGAGGTACGTATTTTTCCGCAGACAGATAGCTCCATCAAAAAAGGATCATGCAGGTGGGGGATTTCAATACTCTCTGGCATGTCTAACCTTGCTGCAAACCCTTCATACTATGCGCCATTTATGCCTATTTTCGCATGGCGCGCACATATGTTACGTTTAGCGTCAACTAAATTACTTTCGACTAAGATATTCCGAAACGGTGAAAAAAAGCCCCGCAAACGCGCTAAAACAACTGCGCGACGATCCATGTCGCTCGAAGATGCCATTTGTGAGGCCTTTGACGCCGTCAAGACTTCCACTGCTTGGTGAGTCTATGCATGTGGAGAGCGGTTGCAAGTTATAGTTGAATCTCGCGACATTGCCTCAGATAGCTGAAGATTAGCAATCACTATCTATAAGCTATGCTAAACACATTCGATTTGATTGAGAAGACAGCAAAAAGAAATGCCAAGCTAAGCGCGACTCCAAATCCATAAACATTCCTTTTGAAGATGTCACTTCTGCAGACATGGAAACCTAAAAGCCACAAGCGACTGATTGGTTGAATCGAAAGCACAGGGTCCTTCGCCCTCCAAATCCCCAGATTAGAAACCCCCACCAATCACCAAAAACCCTCATTTTCACCGCAAATACACGAATCCCCATCGAATCCCACCGCGCACCCCGCGCGGGGGGTTCGTTGCCGAGCGCTCGGGGATGCGTGCCGGGCGCTCGAGAAGGCGTGCGAATGGCTTGGGGTTCCTTCCCGAGCGAGGGGGAATGCGCCCGCTTCGATGTTTCAGTGTCCCCTTGCAAGGGGAAGCGTTCCGCTTCGATGCGGACGCGCGCCCGTGCGCGGGGGACACCATCCGGATTTGCAGGAACGGGATGATCCGGGCGCGTCACCTGATACAACGCCATGAGTGCGCGGGCAGCGCCGGCACGGCACCGCCGCCGTCCGCACCGTCCTGCCCAGCATGTTCCTCACCCTCAATCGCTCTGAATGCAATTTCCTGACGGCCCAGTCCCCCGACCTCCGCGCCCGCCTCGAGCAAATCGCCGAACAAAGGGGTGTCATCAAGGATGCCGGCAAAGCGGCCGCCTTCAGCAACACTCAGGAATAAAACCTGATCCAGAAATGCCCACCGAAAATGATCCGGTTTTTCACTTGACATATTCCCACATAGGAATATATATTTCTCGTATGCCCCGTGCAGCCACCACACTCGATCCGTTCAACGCCATCGCCGAACCCAAACGCCGGCTTGTGCTCGAAGCGCTGGCCGAAAAGGAAATGCCGGTGAATGACCTGGTCGGCCGGCTCGGCTGGCCCCAGCCGATGGTCTCCAAACATCTGGGCGTCTTAAAGGAGGTGGGTCTCGTGAACTCGCGACGCGAAGGCCGGCAACGCCTCTACCAGGTCAACGGCGAAAAACTCAAAACCATCCACGACTGGGCCAAAATGTTCGAGCGCTTCTGGGCCCATCAACTCCTCCGCATCAAGGAGCGGGCCGAACGAAAGCATCAGGAAAAAACCAATTAAATCTTTTTTGAAAGGAAACTTGTCATGCCTCCAAGCACCACCGTCAATCAGGAAACGATTTCGTCCCTGTCAATCCAACAGGAGATCGCCATCGCAGCCCCCATCGAAATCGCGTGGGAAGCCGTTCTCGATCAGATGGGCCCCAAAAGCGAAATGCCCGACGGCAAGCCCTTCCCCTTCATGCTCGAAGCCTGGCCCGGCGGGCGGCTGTTTCGCGATACGGGCAACAACACCGGCCATCTCTGGGGTCACGTCCAGGTCATCAAGCCCCCCAAACTCCTGGAAATCTGGGGCCCGATGATGATGTCGTATCCCGCGGTCAACCACCTTCAATACCGCCTCACCGCAGACGGCGCCACAACTCGGCTTCAACTGACCCACCGTGCGATGGGCTTCATCGACGAATCGCATCGCACCGGAATGCCCCAGGGCTTTGAGTTCTGGGTCAAGCGGATGAAACAGCTCGCCGAAGACCGCGCGGCCAAACGGTAATGACAATCGCTCATTGAATTAAAGGAGATAACCATGACCACGCATTCAATCGTTTCAAAAGAGAAATGGGTCGAAGCCCGCAAGACGCATCTCGCCAAAGAAAAAGAAATGACCCGCCAGCGCGATGCGCTGGCGCAGCAACGCCGAGAGCTACCCTGGGTAAAAGTCGAAGAGAACTACATCTTCGACACGCCGCAGGGAAAGGTAACACTCGCCAATCTCTTCCGCGGCCGCAGCCAACTCGTGGTCTATCACTTCATGTTCGGCCCCGACTGGGCCGAGGGTTGCCCCGGCTGCTCGTTCGTATCAGATCACCTCGACGGCGCTGTGCCACACCTCGCCGCACGGGATACCTCGCTCGTCGCCATCTCTCGCGCCCCGATCGCAAAGATTGAGCCGTTCAAAAAACGCATGGGCTGGCGCTTTCCCTGGGCCTCCTCCTTCGGCAATTCTTTCAACCACGACTTCGGCGTCTATTTCACGCCCGAGGAAACCGCCAAAGGCGAGGTCAACTACAACTATAAGATGCAGCCCTTCCCCAAGGACGAAGCCCCCGGCGCCAGCATCTTCTACAAAGACCCAACCACCGGCGATATCTTCCACACCTACTCCACCTACGGCCGCGGGCTCGACAACTTGCTCGGCACCTACGTCCTGCTCGATCTCGTCCCCAAAGGCCGCGACGAAGACGAGCTACCCTCCAGCATGAGTTGGCTCCGCCATCACGATAAATATGAATCGGCCGGCGGCCTAGCAATGGCGGACAAGCCGCTCCATCTAAAGACCGACCAAAAACCCGGATGCTGTCACGCAACAGAGGCCAGCCGATGAGCACGCGAAGCTGCTGCCGCCAGGCCACCCAATGGATCGCACCCAGCCTGGGTTTGGCCCTCATCCCCAAGTGCCCCATGTGCATCGCCGCCTACGTCGCGCTGATCACCGGCGCCGGCATCTCGCTCCAATTGGCCACGCGACTTCGGCTGGCCCTTCTATTCCTATGCCTCAGCGCCCTGACATTCGTCGCGGCCCGAACGGGCGCCCGGCTGCTCAAGGGTCGTCAGAGGAAAGCATCTCGCTAGTCAACAAAATGTGTCAGCAATGCCCGAAGATATGATTCCCGGCAGTTTACTCAGGGCGACAGTATGCCAATCGAACTTTTTGCTAGTGCGATGGATGATCCAGCCTCGTTATTCATTCAAAAACCGTGTCCCTGATGACCATCCCGGCGATAAGACATCGGGCTTGAAAAATCGAGCAGGGTCTTGAATCTTCCATGCCACCCATTGCAAAATCGGCTCAATCCATTTTGCAGAAATATTTGTGGGGATTGGCCCCTGAGGACGGATTTCTAAACGATATGACACCTGCCGCCGAATATGCTCTCGCCTCCCCCACTCAGGTCGGCGACGCCCAACTGCTCGCCAGCTTTGCGAACCATCACAGTCAGGATGCTTTCGCCGAAATAGTCCGGCGTCACGGCCCGATGGTCCTCGCTGTCTGCCGATCCGTGCTTGGCGAGACCTCTTCCGCCGAAGACGCCGCGCAGGCGGTCTTTCTCACGCTTGCGCGCACTGCCTCGTCTCTTCACTCTCACAAAACGATCGTCGGGTGGCTGCACCGCGTGGCGTGGTATGTCTCAGCAAGGGCCGCGGAGGCTGCCGCAATCCGCCGGCGGCATGAACAGGAGGCTGCGCGCATGAGACCTGAAACCTCCGCAGAATCTGCCGACCTCTCCAGCGAGCAGATCCATGCTGCGATTCGCCAGCTTCCCGAAAAATGTCGCGCCGCTTTGCTGCTCCATTACTTCGAAGGGCACACCGAGTCGGAAACCGCGGCAATCCTTTGCTGCTCACCGAGTGCCGCTTCCATGCGACTGTCCCGCGGCCGGCAGATGCTCCGCGACCGCCTTGTAAAACGCGGAGTCAGCGTCTCAGCAGAGGTTCTTACCGGAGTCATGAGCAGGAGCGCTTCCGCAGTGCCGCCCTCAACTTTTGTTCATTCCGTTGTCGGCCTTGCCACGTCGTCACTCGCCGGCGGGCCTATAACATCCACGGCCATCGCCACACTTTCAAAAGGAGCCATGAAAATGCTTTGGATAACAAAACTGAAACTCGCCGCCGCCCTGGTATTCACAATGATCCTGCTCACCACAGCCGGCGTATATGTCGCGTCATCCCTTGCCGCCACCCAGCCCGCCACGGCGCCAGCGACAAACCCCGCTGTCGCCGGCCCACTATCCATTCAGTCGCTTAATCAACGCTTCGCTGCCGACGTCGACTCCAAAACGCCGCCTCTGCTAACGCTTGAATTCACCGGCACGCCGGGTGCAGCCTTCAAAGGAACGGTGACGCTTGAGACTGGCCAGACGCTAACCGTTGAAGACACGTTACCGCAGACGCTTATGGCCCATGGC
>DATAPK010000200.1:0-1516 GCA_036265245.1 Tepidisphaeraceae bacterium
GAATCCGCTTACCGCGCGCACGGTCGTGAATCGGCTTTGGAAGCGCTTTTTCGGCACCGGCATCTCGGCCGTCGTCGATGACCTCGGCGCGCAGGGCGAATGGCCGGTCCATCCCGAACTGTTGGACTGGCTGGCTTGCGAATTCATGCAGCCGGAATCAAATCTCAACGGTTCGGCCACGCACGCCTGGGACTTCAAACACATGGTGAGGTTGATGGTGATGTCTTCCACTTACCGCGAGGATTCCAATCAACGACCTGAACTGAAAGAAATTGATCCGAACAATCGACTGCTTGCCTGCCAATCGCCGCGCCGGCTGGAAGCCGAATTCGTCCGCGACAACGCGCTGACTATCGCCGGCCTGCTCGACGAAGACATCGGCGGCCCCAGCGCCTATCCTTACCAACCCGCTGGGTACTACGCCAATCTCCAATTCCCGGACCGCGATTATTATCCCGACAAAGATGAGCGGCAATATCGGCGAGGCGTCTATACGCATTGGCAGCGTACATTTTTGCACCCGATGCTGGCGAATTTCGACGCGCCTTCACGCGAGGAATGCACCGCGGCGCGAATTGTCTCAAACACGCCGCAACAGGCGTTGACTCTGCTGAACGATCCGACTTTCGTCGAATGCTCTCGGGTATTGGCGGAAAAGGTCGTTGCCAGCGATTGCAAGTCCGATGAGCGGCGGCTGGATTGGGCATTCGAACGGGCGCTTGCTCGCGACGCGAAGCCGAAAGAGAAGCAATCCCTTCTGAAATTTCTCTCTGTCCAGCGAGACCACTATGGCTCGGACAACGCAGAAGCAGCAAAGCTGATCAAAATCGGCAATAATCCAACGCCGAAGACTGACCGAGACTCCGAATTGGCTGCCTGGACGCAGGTTTGCCGCGTCATTTTGAATCTCAACGAAACCATCACTTGTTACTGATGAAAAATCCGCATTTCGATCCAAAATCGTTTCAACTCGACATCAGCCGCCGCACATTCCTCGGCCGCGCCGCTTACGGTTTGGGCGGCATCGCTCTGGCGTCCCTGCTTGATCCAAAATTGATCGGCAGCGCGCAGGCCGCGCCGGTTCAACATGGTTGGAAAGGCGTGGTCGATCCTCCGCATTTTCCCATTCGCGCCAAACGCATCATTCATCTTTGCATGGCAGGCGGGCCGTCTCATCTGGAAAGTTTCGATTACAAGCCGGAGTTGAAGAAGATCGATGGAAAGCCTTTTCCGGAATCATTTACCAAAGGCCAGCAACTCGCGCAGTTGCAGAACACGACCTTGAAAGCTCGCGGGCCGTTCACGGAATTCAAGAAGCACGGCCAATCGGGCCAGGAAATTTCTGATCTTTTTCCCAACATTGCGGCGATTGCTGACGACATCTGCATCGTGCGTTCGATGCATACCGAGCAGATCAATCACGATCCGGCGCATGCGTTCATGAACACCGGCTCGATTATCAAGGGCCGGCCGAGCATGGGGTCGTGGACCCTTTACGGCCTCGGCGCCGATACTG
>DATAPK010000201.1:0-2230 GCA_036265245.1 Tepidisphaeraceae bacterium
GGACTGAGTGCTGAGGACTGAGGACTGAGTGGGAAGACAGTGGCACTGAAGTGCCGCCGTTGGGGAGGAAGGAGAAGGTTTTGTTGGGGATATTGATGGCAATCTTGTAGCGGGTTGAGTTCAGGTTGAAGGGGAGGATCAGCTCGCCAGGGGCGGGGAAGGTTACTTCGGCGGTTAGGTGGGCGTCGTGGATGTCGGCGAGGAGTTGGTTGTTGGTGGTGCGGATGCGGAGGGCGCGGAGGGGGTGGCCGCGGTCGTCGGGTTCGGAGTAAATCTCGACGCGGAAGGTGTTGTCGGGGGAGAGGATGGAAATCGTGGTTCGATCGACTTCGCAGATGATGCAGTTGGCGGCGCGGAGGCGATTGAGGATGAGGTCGCGGCGGTCGTGGGCCCAGGGGGGAGTTTGGGTGGGCCAGAGTTCGGGGGCGGGGAGGTGGACTTGGTAGGGCTCGACGCAATCGCATTGGAATTGGAGTTTGCGGTCAGGGGATTCTTCGTAGACGAGGAGTTCTTTCCAGGCGGGGTAGATGCGGTGGGTGGTCACGCTGCTGGCCTGATCTGAGAGAAAGTGGGCATCGTTTTGCAGCCGAGGGCATAGAGAATTCTTAGAAGACAATCGGTGGAGATTCCCATCGTTTGTCCATTCAAGATTGCGGTGACGCGCGTGCGAGAGGCGCGGGCAGCTTTGGCGACTTCTACGTGGGAAAGTTCTTTGGATTTGACCAACTCGACGATCTTACGATTCAGCCGGGCGCGGAATTCCATAGCGATGGCATCTTCCTTGTTCAGGCCAAGGACGGAAGCGAGTTCAAATGTGTCATGAACGACGATCTGTTTTTTATGTTTTTTCATCGCTTGGGAAGATCGTTTCGAATTGGAGACATCACATCAAGATAAGACTACGAACGATATTAGTGCAAACCCTCACCCCCGCCCTCTCCCGGCGTACCGGGCGAGGGGGTAAGAGATTGGCGCGATCCAGGACAATCATTATTTCAATCAAATCTTCTCATCGGCGATTAAAACGCAATGCTTGCGTTCCGTCTCGGCAGTTAACTGCTTTCGACCGGAAAACCTCTCGGTGCAGTGCGAGGGCGAATACCAGGCAATTTTCTTCGCATGCCCATTAATACCACGACAACAGGAATAAGCAGTCCACCGGCGATGGAGGTGTAGTTTAGGACATCTGAACTATAATCTGGGAAATGCCATTGCCGCTCGTTGACAAGATACATAGCACAGAAACCAATCAAGTTACAAATTCCTGACCAGAGCAGGCAAGTGCCGATTAGCCATGCGATAGTGACCAAAATGATACGCATTGAGAAAAATGGAAGTTATTTTTCGATCTCGCGCCGAAAGCACATAATTATTGTTTCGGGGAGTGTTCAATCAAATCCTGCTTCGCTTCTTCGAGGGAGATCACGCAATACGCCGTCACCAGGACTGGGCTGTCTTCCATCCAGCGTTTGTCGCCAACCCAGCTTCCGTCGGGTTTTTGGATGGAGGCGAGTTTGGTGATGAGTTCGGCGCGCCAGTCGTGGGATTGGCCTTTGGAGTCGGTGATGGTGGGGGAGTCGTAGGCGTTGAGGCAGCGGGAAAGGGTGTGGTAGTAGTAGAAGATTCCGCTGGCGGCGGTGGCGGGGTCGGCGGCGCGGAAGCCGGGGTTTTCGTCCATGGTGTAATTGTTGCTGATCCAGGACCAGGCGGCTTTGACACGGGGGTCGTCTTTGGAAAGGCCGGCGTAGATGAGGCTTTTGAGGCCGGCGTAGGTCATTGAGCCGTAGCTGCGGAGGAGTCGTTTGCCGTCGGGGGCGGTGTATTCGCCGGCGGGGGAGGAGCCGTTGTCGGAGGCGGTGTAGATGAATCCGCCGTCGTTGCCGGCCCAGGATTGGTCGTTGGTTTCGGAGTTGTTTTGCAGGCGAGAGACAAATTTGACGGCGCGCTGGAAGGCGGGGTCGGAGGGTTTTAGGCGGGCGTCGTGAAGAGCGTCTAAAGCGATTTGTTCGTTGCTGCCGTCGGCGCGTTCTTTTTTGCCGTAGCCCCAGCCGCCGAAGTTGACGTTTTTGTCATCGACGGATTTTCGCTCGGGGGTTGTGTTGGCGGGGTCGTCGCTCCATTGGAGACGTTTGAGAAACGCGACGGCTTTGGCTTGGGGTTCCTGGTATTCGGCTTCCTTGGCAGCGGCCAAGGCGCTGATGGCGATGGCAGTGTTGTAGTTGGCGAGCAT
>DATAPK010000202.1:0-22721 GCA_036265245.1 Tepidisphaeraceae bacterium
TGCGCGGCCTCCTGCGCTAAATTGCCGAAATCGAGCCGATCGATCGCGTTCGATCCGCTCAGAAGCCATCTGCTTTCGAGCGACTCGATCGCGCGGAAGAGACTTTTGCGACAAGGTCGCGAACGTTGAGAGAGTTGGCTAAGCGGCTGCCGCTTCAAGGTGAAATTCTCCGCCGATTTAATCGCCAATGCCGAAGTTCAATGGCCAACCAATATTGGCCAGAATCGAACGATCCTAGTGAACCTTCGCTGATTTTCGCACGGGTCTTTTGGCATGAATGGAAACCGTCACAGGCCTATGGCACGTATTTTGGGCGCGATCCCGTGTAATAAGCCATTGTAACGGTTCACCAGCCAGGTATCGCCGCAATTCTTCGACCATATATCGGCCCATGCGCCGGCATTCGTTTCCAACCGAGCCCGCGATATGCGGCGTTAATAGAACATTGGGAAGCACATACAGAGGCGAGTTCTTCTCAGGTGGCTCGATCAACGTGACATCGAGCACCGCCTGGAGATCAGGCCGGCGCAACAAAACCTCGATCATCTCATTTTCCCGCACGACCTCGCCGCGTGCCGTGTTAATCAACGTTGCATTTTGCTTCATCGAGGCGATGTGCGCACCCGTAATCATGTCCGTCGTCTCGGGGAATACTGGCGTATGAATGGAAACGATGTCCGATGAACTAAATAATTCCGCCAGCGGCACCATCGTCACCCCTAGTTCGTCTGCTTCGGATTTGCTGATGTATGGGTCATAAGCAATCACTTTCACATTCAACATACGCAACGATCTCAGCAACGCGCGCGCAGTTGCGCCGAGCGAAATCAGGCCGATCGTGCTGCCATAGCAACCTGGCGCGCCGTTGCGATCCGGAAAAGACCGGGTTTGCCGCGTTAATCGAGTTAATGACCAGGTGTGCTTCAGCGACAGGATAATGACGGCCAGCGTATACTCGGCAACGGGCACGGCGTTGGCTTCATAAGCGCTGGAGACGCGGATTCCTCTATCCCAGATGCTTTCGGTCACCCACGATCCAACTGCCCCGGCGGCATAAAAGACGGCATTCAAATTTGGAGTGTCGTTGAGAAATCGCTCATCCATGAGCGGTGCCCCCCAGCCGGAGAAAATCACTTCGACATCACGCAGTATTCCGGGATTTTGAGAAATCGATTGCTTTGTTTGAGGCGGCCCGACAAATTCAACGTGCTGGGCTATGTCGCGCCGCTCGTCCGGGCCATACGCCATGGCCAACGCATCTTCATCAAGAACATACAAACCTTGAATACGCTTCATAACGAACTCCGACAACCCTCAGAACGACAGACGCTAAAAAAAGCGGCGAGACGCGATTAAGCGAATCGCCGCGCGGAGGAGATAGCTGTTTCTCCCGATGCCAGGTTCACGAAAACATCAGGGCGCGGGAGGTATGGTGTTATAGTTATTCCAACCAGCGCGTGGCTCAATCACCAGGTCGTTATTGTCGCCCCAAGGCAGAGCGCCGTACCGGTCAAGAAGAACTGTAACGGTTTGGCATGACCCATCGGCCAATGCAACATTGTTCTTGCCGCTTTGCGGAACGGCGGCGTGAGGTGAAAGAGTGACTGAACTGTTGATTACCTTTTTATAATGCTGGACCGAATAAGTATCGACAAATGACTGCATGGTGTTCACCTGTGCAGTGGTATAGGTTGGTCCAGTTCCCACCTGTGGTGCTGTTTTGACACCATTGCTTCCGCCATTGCCATTCCATTCCGCTCTGAACTGCAGATTTGTAATATCCGTTCCGGTCGAACTGCCAACGGCCCTGGGATCGTTCAAAGTGGTTCTATATGTTTCGACGTGCCCCGCATCGCCAAAGAGGACCGTTCGGCTTGATCGAGGGATTTTGCCTTGCTGCATGGGCTTGGCATACCAAAGAGTTCCATCGGTCGGCACTTGTCCTTCGGGAGGATTAGAAGTGGCCCCGGGGGTCCCTCCGATGCTAGCGTTATATCGATAGCTATAGGCCTGATTATTGTAAGTTGGCCTTGCTGGTAAGCCGCTGGTAAAGACCGTGGGCATTTCATCGTATGAAGCGGGACAAACGCGGGCGTTATTTGCGGTCTTGCTGATTCCGTATGGCTCAAGGTAGTCCCATAGGAATGGTCGAACGACAGCCAGATAATTACCTCCGCCATTGTGGCTTGGATCGCCGCTCCAACCCAAGTAGGAGGGAGGGTAGTAGCCTTTGTTATTGTTGCAATACAACATCACGGCTTGCGTAAGCGATCGAAGTTGAGCGGCACATGCAATCGTCTTCGCCGCTTCGCGGGCGCGGTTCAGGGCAGGCAGAAGAATCCCAATCAGGACCGCGATGATCCCGATCACCACCAGAAGCTCGACGAGCGTGAAGGCTGAGCGTCGCCTCGACATGATGTGCTCCTTTCGCGTTTCCACTGACATGACAATCCCTCAGTTTTCGGCAAGCGCCAATGAAAGCTCCTGCTCAATTCCTGTTTCCATTTCGATTGCGACGCGTCCGACGCGAAGCAAGCGTGGTCAGCCCCAATCCGATTAACCCGAGCGATGCCGGTTCCGGAACGAGTGTTCCCAGCGCGGGAGTTGCGCCGTTCAGCACGAAAGGCGCGGCAGGTACCGAAGTTGTTTGGCCATAGTTGGTGGCCACCGCGTTCAGGTCCAAAAGATTGACGATGCCGTCGTAGTTAAAATCGCCTGTAGACCAAACCTGGGCGGATTGACCATAGTCGAGTGCAACCGCATTGAAGTCGGCGATGTTTACTGTCCCATCGAGATTGGCATCGCCATAATAAGTTTGCACGACGCTGACTTGCGAGGCGGCGGTGTTGTCGACCCAACCCAAACCCAGGCCGGTTGGAGTGGCCGTGCTGCTGTGGATCAGGCCGGATGAGAACTTCGTCGTCTGTGCATAGCCGTTGGTCAAAAGCGTGGCGACTGTGGCCGCCGGTGTGGTGGTGCCGTTGTAGTCGTAAACCAACCGGCCGCCTTTCACATCGGCGCCGGCAGAACCTGCGATCGTCAGAGCCGGGCCCCACGCTTTCGACCCGAGCACCAGCCGGCCGCCCGCCACTGTTGTTGTGCCGGTATAATTGGTCGCGGCGGTAATGGTCAGCGAGCCGCTGCCCGTCTTTGTGATTCCTGTCGCGCCGCTGATCGTGCCGTTGCCCGAAATCGTGTAAGCGGTATTGGTGTTGTTCACCACGATCGAAGCCGGGGCCACCTGAGTAGTCAAATTGACATTGTTCTGCACGGTCGCCGGAGCATCAACAAAGCTCACGTTATCCAACTGAAAGAATTTATCAGCAGAGCTTACAGAGTTTGTCCAGTTCGGCGTGGTCGATAGATCCCACTGACCGTTGCCCGAGGTCAATCCGCTCCAGGTCAGATTGCCGGCGGTGTAGCTGTTGACGGTCACATTGATCGCCGAGCCGGTATCCACGGTTCCGATGCTTGCTCGGGATTCAACCGTGAGATTGCCGAGAGCGCCGCTCTTGCTGCCGTAGGTGGCGATGGTGTAAGTGCGCGGCAAGCCAGTGGGGGCCGAAAGGAAGTTGAGCTCAATCTTTCCGCCGGCCATGTTCAACGATCCGCCGGTGACGGCGACGAGATCGCTGTTGGTGGTCGTTCCGCTGAGATCGATAAAGGTTGATCCGCCGCTGTTCAGCGCCAGGCCGCTCGCGAAAGAAACTGTTCCCGCGCTGAAGCCGCCGCCGCCACTGCCCGGGCTGATGGTTCCGGCGCCATGCGTATAGCCGCCGATGATAACACCGCCTGTACCGGCGACGGTTAACGTGCTGGGCGTGCTGAATGAGCCCGGCACGCTCAAGGTGCCGCCGGATGCAACGTTCACATACGCTGTCGTATTCAGGCCATTCAAGCTGGTGATCGCCAGCGTGCCGGCGTTGATGTTGGTGGGGCCGGCGTATGTGTTGTTATTCGTGAGGGTCAGGATGCTTGAGCCCGCCTTCGTCAGACTGGCCGAACTTGGGCCGCTGATGATGCCGTTCATGATGACGGGGCTGTTGGTAGTGAGGGTCGCGTTGGCGGTGATGAATCCGTTGCCGTTGAAGTTCAGCGTGCCGGTGCGAGTTGCATCGCCGGCCTGCGCGTTGCCCGCAAGATTCACAGGATTGGCGAAGGTGTGGGCGATCGTATCAAACGATGCGAATTCTCCACCATTCAATCCGATCGTGCCCGTGCCAAGCGCATCATCCGCACCGATGAATGCGGAGCCGCCGATGACGTAGAAGCCGCCTGAGAAAGTGTTGCCCGAGTTGCCATCGACCGCCGTAATTGCTGCGCTTGGGGCGCCAAAACCATTGTCGTAATTCCCGTTGTTCGTCGTGATTGCGAAGGTGCCAGAGCCGGTCTTAACGATGGAAACCGTTCCAATGCCATCTTGGATGTTGCCGGTGAATGCGACAAGGGCATTCGTGCCGCTGTTCCCATTGTTGCCTCCAACCGTCATGGTGGCCGCGTTGGTGCTGTTGTTAAGAATCGTGCCGTTGCCGAAATCGATAGTGTTCGGTGTGATGCCGCCGCCAGTGGTGGTAAAACCAGTCGTGCCAATGCCCACATTCAGGAAATTGGCAAAGTCGCCATTGTTGAGGCTCTCAACGGTGGTATTCCCACCGCTTTGGCCATTGAGATCGATCACGCCTTTTCCGCTAAGTCTCAAGCCGCCGATTTCACCAAAGCCGGCCGAAGTCAGGACATCGACATTGGGGCCGAACACGAGCGTGCCGGAGTTCACCGCCAGGAATCGCAGCGCGTTGGCGCCAGCGCCGACCGTAGTATTCAATTTATTGAGGACCACGGTTCCGCCGCCGGTTTCAGCGCCGCTTCCCGTGGTGTCAAAAGTGCCTATCTGTATACGCGCTTGTCCATTGTTGACGGTTCCACCGATCGTGAGTGTGCTGTTGCCAAGTTTCAGCAGATAACTCGATCGGCCTTCAGAATCATTCTGCCCAGACCAGGGCGAGTCGATCTCAACATTACCCGGACCCATCACACGCCAAACTGAAACATTTGGCTGATTGAGCGCGGTGTTGGCAGAGATGACACCGGTCGTCGTCGCATTTGAATTGATGACGGTCGCACCCGTGGCGGAAATGAATAGGCCGCCAGCACCCGCGGCAGTCCCGCCGAGCGTGTGGCCGTTGAGATCAAATGTCCCTCCCGCGCCCACCACGGTTGTACTGGCTCCAAGCGCGCTGTCGGCGCCCAGAACCAACGTGCTCGTGTTGACATTGATTGTGCCTGTTGAGGCGCTGGTCGAATTGGTGAAGGTGGCGGTATTTGCTCCACCGAGATTGAGCGTCCCCGCGCCGTTGACTGGGCCGCTAATCGTAAGCGATCCATTGGCCAGTGAAATCGTGCCGGTAGCGCCCGAATTGACCTGGATAGGCCGATTCACTGTCAGGCCGCCTACCGTTGGCTCAAGCGCGCCGCTTGGATTGGTAAGCACGCCATTGAAAATGACGGGAGAACTCGGCGCGCCTAGTGCGGCGTCGGAAGCAAAATCGAGCGTGCCGCCGCTAATGACAGTGCCGCCGGTGTAGTTGTTCACGCCCGCAAGTGTCAGGCTGCCAGTGCCATCTTTGCCCACCGCCACGGTGCCTGTTCCATCAACAATGGTTACTGAAGATGAGGCGCCAATACCTGCTGCGGTGTTAAAGTTCAGAGTCGCAATGCCGGCCGTACCGTTCAGAATAGTTCCACTGCTGCCGGTTAGCGCGCTCACGGTGACGTTTCGGTTGTTGAGATCGAGCGTTCCGCCAGCCATCGTGAGACTGCCCGCGCCAAGCGCGGTGCTACTGCCGAGGCGAAGCACGCCGCCGGTCGAGATCGTTGTGCCGCCGGCGTAGGAATTGTTGCCGCTGAACAGGATCGGGCCGCTGCCTCCGCCCATGACAGTCAAACCGCCTGGGCCGGTGACTGCCGAACTCACGGTAAGGAGATTGGTGGAGTTATTCGTCCACACCTGATTCGCATCGAGCGAGACGGTCGCCAGGCTAAGCGTGTTCGCCGCCGCGCCGCTATCGACAGTCAGGCCACTGGCCCCAATACCCAACTGACCCGTTCCGCCAACAGTCACCGAAGTTCCAGATGTCCCGAAGCGCAGACTTTGTATCCCCAATTTCGCATTCAGTGTGGTGCTCAGATTCCCCGCCCCTGAAGCACTGAACACAACATTGGAAATACCGCCGGGCATCTGTTGGGTGTCCGTTGCGCCGCCGGCGTCAGTCGCCCAGTTTGTGTTGGCGCTCGTGCCGCCCGCCCAGTCGCCACTAACATCGCCTTTCCAGAACGCCGTGGTGGGCATTGGGGCGCCAGTTACGGTTAGGATCAGATCAGTGGCTGTGGAGTTGCTGAAGCTGTAATTGTAGAAGCCGACTGGTGCAGACCCCAGAGAAAATTTAGTCCCATCAATGCCGCCGCCCGGCGCGGTAATCAGATCGTAAGTCCCCGGGCCATTCCAGGCGCCAAATGCGGCAACGTTAACGGTGGCACCGCCTGAATTAACTAGGGCCGCGCCCGAGGCGTTGTTCAACAGGATTCTGTCCGCTGTATTGGTTGCCCCCATTTCAAAATTCAGGACCGAACGATCACCAGCATTGGGGCCGCCCAAAGCCAGTGCCGTTCCCGCGGTGCTGTTGATGTTTAACGTGTTGATCGAGCTATCGATCAAGTTGATGCCGCCCTGCAGGGCAGGGCTGCTTCCTCCAGCAACGACCACGCCGCTTGCCGTTGCGCTGCCCAACGTTGAAGCGCCGATCGCATAAAGGGTGCCGCCCCCGTTGATGTTGGTGACGGCGGAGCTTCGCGTTCCGGTCAACACCATATTTCCGGTAGTGATTGTTGTAGTGCCAGTTCCACCGCCCGCGCCAAGAATCAACGTCCCGCCATTGATCGTGATGGGTGAGTTGCCCAACGCGACAGCCATGGCAAGCGTGCCTGCATTGACCGTTGTTGCCCCAGTGTAAGTATTGGTGCCCGTGATCGTAAACGCGCCGTTGCCAACCTTGGTTAGCGCCGTTGTGCCGACGTTATCGACGAAATTTCCGATGAATGAGGTGCTGGTGCCCAGGTTTCCGATCTGATACGTCACCATTGTCCCTGCGACGGAGTTTCGCAATGTCGGAATTCCGGTCAGGCTGGCGAGTTCACCGATTTGAATCAATCCATCGCCCGTGCCCGTCCAGGTGACTTGCTGTGCCACACCCGCGCCGCCGCCCCCCAGCAACCAACGGCCATTCGCACTGCCCGCGGTACTGGTAGGGATGTTAAGTGAGTTTTGGCGATCGTCTCTCAGCGTGCCAGTAAACCCGGAAGCATCCATTCCATAGACAAAGAAAGTGTTGCCGTCATTAAAAAGATCAAATGTTCCACTGCCACTCAGCGTGCCGGACAGGGTAAATCCGTTTTGATTCGTGTGGTATATCCCCGTAATTCCCGGATTGACGATGATCGGGTTGTTGCGAGTCGTTGCATTGGGATCGAAGATCTGCGCGTTGTTGCCTGCAAACGTGATCGTGCCCGTCAGCACATTTGCCCCGCCGGCGAGACGAATCGTACCGGCATTCAGCATGTTGCCACCGGTGTAGTCATTGCCGAGTGAATTCATCTGAATCGACCCGGTGCCGACTTTCGAAAGAATCATGTTCCCGTGATACGAGAGGTTGACGGTGTTCGTGTTGGTATTGTTGTTGCCTAAGGACACGGTGGCGATTGTTGCACTGCTGTTGGTAATGTTTCCGCCGCCATTGAAACTGTTGACAAGGATGTTGTTGCCATTGATATCGAGCGTCGCGCCGCCTTGAATCAGGGGCGTGGTATTGGTTCCCAAAGCGGCCTGGCCGGACGATCCAATCATCAGCGTGCCGCCATCAACAGCCACCACCCCGCTGAACGTATTACTGCCGTTGAGAATCAATCTGCCGGTGCCTGATTTTGTGACACTGACCGCGCCCGAACCATGATTCCCGATTCGCGAATTGAGCGTGAGATCGTTGGCTGAATCGTTGATCAGGATGAGTTCGCCCGCCGCATTCGCCGTCGATCCGCCGGCCGACAATGTGCCGACATTCGCGGCGGCGCCGATCGTTAACGGGCCGGCCGACGACGACACAAGGAGCGCTCCCTTCACGCCAAGATTGAGCGTTCCGCCGCTTCCAAAATCGATGACGCGGCTTGCGGTATCTTTGTAAGTCAGCGTGCTCAACTGCGTGGTCGTGCCGATTCCGACATTGATCGCGCCGCTGCTGGCCGAGGTCACTACCGCATTGGTTGTCGAACCGTTTGAAAGCGTTGCAATGCCCGCGCCGCCTGATCCTGTCCCCACGCCGAACGTCGCATAACCGGCATAGGCAGAGACAGTCGTTCCAACCAGCGTGGCAAAGTCGCTGCGGTTGTATGTCACATAAGGAAACAGTCCGTTTTGAAGCCCCGGGCTGCCGCCGTTGCCGATCAGCATCGTTCCATTCGACCCAAGGAAACTCACATCCAAAACGCCGTTGCTGTTTCCCGTGCCGCGCGAAAATGTGCCCGCACTGTCATCGAGCGTAACCGTTCCGCCGGCAGTCGAATTGACGATAATCTGACTGTCAGAATTGCCGATCCCCAACGCGCCCGCGCCTAATGTAATTACTCCACCGGATCCCGCGGCTTTGCTTTTGAGAACAAAAACCGGCGTCACCACTGCCCCTGGGCCGCCCGCGCCGCCGTTTCCTTGCGATGAAAAGTTCAGCGTTCCAGCAATCGATCCGCCCGCTCCCATATCCACGGTAACCGTGCCGCTCTGAAGGGTTGTGACACCAGAATAATTGGCCGCGCCTTTGATGGTGAGTGAACCAATGCCTTGCTTGGTCACGCTGCTGGCTCCGCCGCCCGAAGTGATAGGCCCGCTGACAACCGTGTTGCCCAAACCCGTAACGATAACCGTGCGCGCGGTGGCGCTTTCAGATAATGCCAAACCACCCGAAAGCGTGAGCGTTTCCCCAGTAAGCAGATTGTTGTTGATCGTTGCGTTGCCGCCGCTGTTCGTAACCAGGCCGGCGAGCGTCAGGTTATTCGATCCGGCAAATCCCGTAGTCGCGCCCGCGTTGAGAGTCGCCGCGTTGGTTAGAATTTGGTCGCCGGCAGCCACAATCGTTCCACCCGCAAACAAAATACTCGTGCTTCCAAAAACCGCGCTGTTTCCAACAACCAGCGTCCCTTGAGACAGTCTCGTGATACCCGAGCCGCTGCCCGCTCCATTCAAGATGATCGTTCCTGCGGAATTTAGATTCAGGACCGCCCCGGATGTCACCGAGTATCCGCTGGCGTTTGTGTAAGCGCTTCCGGCGGCGAAATTCAGATTAAGCGACCCCGTGCCGACGGTGGTAAGCCCACTATAAGTTGGCAGGGCGGTAAGCGTGAGCGAGCCCGCACCTGCCTTCGTCAAACCAGCGACGCCCGCGACCATCGCGCCGATTGTCGCCGTGCGCGTAGCATCATTCACTGTGATCGTTGGAGTTGTGCCGTCGAGCGTCAAAAAATTGGCTGGGTTGGTCGAGGTGATGATCCAGTTATTGGAAGGCGTTACATCGGCGAAGCTGATATTACCGATCGTGATTGGCGCTCCCAGGGTTACAGTACGATCAGCCGTAAGCTCGACGATGGTGAAGTCAGCGGTGTTTCCAGAGCCGGAAGCGGACACCCCGCTCAACCAGTTCGCAGTATCGGTGATGCCGCCATCCCACACGCCGTTGGCATTCACCTGCCATGTGCCGCTGGCGGCATAAGCAGAACTGGCGAGCCCACTCAGCGCCGCCGCGATGAGGATCGCCCGCTTGCCAATAACTTGTTTTTTATCCATGCGATTTGGCCGACAAACCGATAGTGTGCTCCGCGACATGATCTCGTCCTCTCTCTGCTTTGTGACCCAACGATCCCGCCAATGCTGGCGCTATCTTTTCTGGCTGACGGGAAGCAGCGCCTGAACTGCTCGAAGATAAATCTAGGTTACAACTGGCAGGGTGGCTAATGTTTTTACTGCGCAATTCAAATCTATTATACTAACATTTTGCGCACGCTAGAATGCCGCCGATCGCATGCGCCTTGCATGCAAAGCCGCGACATCGAAATGCCAGCATGACGCAGGATAAAATGACGATGAACCTCAAGTTTGCGATCGCTAAGGTGACGACATGAAAAGATCCCGGGCAAAAACGCCAACCGACGAAGTATCTTCCAGGAAGACCCTCCAGATAGCAGTGCGCGTGCGCGACTGGGCACTGTGGTGCCGGCAGATTATTCGAGGCGTGCAGGATTACGCGCACTCAAAGCCTGACTGGCGCCTTTACGTTGACGCATCGGCGCCGGGGCAGTCGATGATGCTCAACGGCAACGTAAAGTGGGATGGCATCATTGCGGGCGTTCTTGCCGAAGTGCCGCTTTACAAACGCCTCATCAAAGATCGAACCAAAGTGATTGCGGTTACCGCATCAATACCCTATTCGCTGAAGACCGTGCCGGCGGTCCGCGCAGATGACGGCAAGATTGCAGAATACATCGGAAGCCACCTGCTATCCGGCGGATTTCGTCGGTTCGCTTTCTATGGCGGCATTCCAAACAGGGCATCCGCGGATCATCGCTTTAAGGCGCTGAGAAAATTCGCCCGATCAGTGCGCTGCCCGTACGAAGTCTATATCGTTCCGCCCGGATGCAGCTTCCAAAAAGAGCGATCGCTGCTCTCAAAGTGGCTTCGCCAAATACCCAAACCGATCGGTATCGCAACCTTCAATATCTATAACGCCCGTAAGCTGATCGAAGCTTGTCAGCAGCTAAGCATTAATGTCCCTGCCGAAGTGGGGATTGTTGCCTGGGACGACGATCCGATTCTCGCCGAGACCGTGGAGCCGACAATCTCAGCAACCGTTTTGCCAGCCGAGCGGATAGGGTATGAAGCAGCGAAAATGCTGGATGATTTGCTGTCAGGCAAGCAGGCAATTGACTCACCGCATCTGGTCGAGCCCACGCGAGTTCTTCACGTACGTCAGTCTTCCGATACCGCCTCGCTGCAGGATCGCGACATTTTCCTCGCCATGCAATACATTCGAGAACACGCCAGGGAGCGCATCCGCGTTCCTGCAATTGCAAGCGCCCTCCGAATCTCGCGTAGAAAACTCGAAATGAATTTTTTGCGCGTTACCGGAACATCGCCGCACGAAGCGATTACCAGAGTTCGCCTCGAATACGCCAAGCAGCTTCTGATCGAAACCAAGTGGGATCTCGGGCGAATTGCTGAACGCTCGGGAATTGGAACCGAACAATCGCTAATCCGTCTTTTCGCGCAGCGAGAACAAATCGCCCCAACCGAATACCGGGAAAAATATCGGGCGATATGAGTGATTCGTGCTGGCAAATGCGAAAGCATCGTGCCACGGCCAGCATTGCCTCAAGGCCGTTCTGTCGCAAAACGCGCATAAATATAACGCACAAATATCCTGACTCTCTCTTCGTTCCCGTCTACCTTTGGATCGCCTTTTGGAGATCGCCAAAGTGCTTATGTCGCCCGACACCTTGTATTAAATGACGGTATCCAACCAACGCATTCAATCCATTCTGGTATTCGGCGGCGGCAGCGCGGGATTTCTCGCCGCCGTCACCCTCAAACGATGGCTGCGGAATCTTGATGTGACCGTGCTGCGATCCAAAGACATCGGCATCATCGGCGTCGGCGAAGGCACCACGGTTGCCGTCACCACCCACCTTCACGGATTCCTCGGCCTTGATCCCGGCGCGTTCCTTCGCGATGTCGAGCCCGTCTGGAAACTCGGCGGCCGATTCCTCTGGGGACGCCGTCCCTATTTCGATTACGGCTTCTCCCAACACCTCAACTTTCAACATCCGAAATTACCCAAAGCAGCAGGCTTTTATGCTTACGACGACATGACCGACTACGGCCCGCACTCGGCCTTGATGTCTCGCAACCGCGTCTTCCTCCGCGATCCCACTGGCCTGCCGATCATCGACGGCGCTTTCGCCTACCATTTAGAAAACGAGACCTTCGTCCGCTGGCTTGAAAAAACCGCTCGCGATCTGGGTGTGGTCATCACCGACGGCACGGTTTCCACCATCGATCAACGCGAACAAGGCCTAACGGCACTCCATCTCGATGATGGCCGGGTGATGTCCGCCGATCTATTCATAGACGCTAGCGGTTTTCGATCCATGCTGATGCGGCAGACCCTTCACGAGCCCTTCATCGATTACAAGTCCTCCCTTTGGTGCGATCGCGCGGTGGTAGGGGGATGGGATCGCGAAGATGAACCAATCCAGCCTTATACGATTCTTGAAACCATGGATTCCGGCTGGGCCTGGCGGATCGATCACCTTCGACGAATCAATCGCGGTTATGTTTATTGCCCCGCCTTCATCAGCGATGACGCTGCCGAAGCAGAATTCCGCATCAAGAATCCAAAAGTCGGGCCGACGCGCATCGTGCCCTTCATCTCCGGCCGCCACGAACGTGCATGGGTCAAAAACGTGGTCGCCATTGGAAATGCATTCGGCTTCGTCGAACCGCTGGAGGCCACCAGCATCGGAATGATCTGCCATTTCGCTCAAACGTTAGCCATGCTTTTGCACGATGGCGACGGCGTCGTTCGCGATACACAGCGAAAATTATACAATCAATTGCTGACGCAGGCCTTCGACAACATCCGCTGGTTCCTCGCCATTCACTACAAATTCAACGACCGGCTCGACACACCCTTCTGGCGTGAAAGCCGCGAGAAGGTCAACATCGATGGCGCGGCCCACATCGTCGAATATTTTCAGGAAAATGGCCCGACTGCATTGCTGCGCACCCCGGTGCTTGATGCCGGCGATCCCTTTGGCACCGAAGGATACCTCGCCATTTTGGTCGGCCTACGCGTGCCCTTTCACCAGACCTATTCGCCTGGCCCTGCCGATTTGAAAGTGTGGGCAGAATATAAGGCCGCCGTGCAACAAATCTCCGAGCAGGCCGTCGGCATTGCCGAGGCGTATGAAAAATTAAAATCGCCTCAGTGGAAATGGAATCGCAATGCGTTCCTTCAGGGGCCATCGGTAATCAATGCAATCCGATAACATTCAAATTTGATCAGCGCGCGGATCGCATCGTGCGCCTGAATACCCCCGGTGTCGTATTCGTCAGTTTGCGGAAAGCCAGATGAAATCGGCCCATCGTTGAGAAACCACTTCGAAAGGCGATCTGTTGCAAATCTAAATCCGATTCGACCAGCATCCGCTTGGCCGTATCGACTCGGATTCGAACGATCTCATCATGCGGGCTTCGGCCAAACTTCAATTTGAATTGGCGTTCAAGCCATCGCCGCCCAACGGGAACATGATGCAACACCTGATCCACCGTGCACGGATCGCACGCATGCTCGCGAATATATCGAATCGCCTCCGCCAGATGGAGATTATCGACGGCAATGATGTTCGTGCTCTGCCGCTGAACGACTTCGATGGGCGGAAGCTGAATAACGCGCTGATCTTTTGGAAGTTTTTCGCCCGCCAACATGCGTTCCAATTGCTGGGCAGCAATATATCCCATGCGGCTGTAGTCCGGATCGATGCTGGATAGCGGCGGCCACGCACTTTCGCAGAGTAGATGGTCGTTGTTCACCCCAATGATGGCGACATGCTCGGGCACTCCAATGTTCGCCTGAAGACAGGCCGCCGCAAGGTTATAGGCATTGGCATCCTCCGCTGCGAAAATGCCGACTGGTTTCGGAAGGGCGTGAAGCCACGCAATCAACTCCGGCCATCCCGTATGCGTTAGCCACTCCACGCTGATCGGTTCGTTGGATGGCATTTCGGCACAACTAAATCCCCGGGCTTGCAATGCACGCTGGAAACCCCTGAATCGTTTCGAGCCAACCCCATTCCTTAAAGGGCCATAAAAAGCAAAATTCTCAAGGCGACAATTGATCAGATGTTCTGCCGCCATGGCGCCTGCTGCGATATCGTCTAATGACACAATCGTCCCCGTTTTCGGGTCGGCCGAACCAGAGCAGAACACCAAATGCCGGCTGCGGCGCGCGACGAGCGGCGTCAAAATAAGATTGATGCCTCCAATAATCGCCCCATCGCATTTTGGGATATAAAGCAAACTTTCCGCGGTGGGTCGGATATCCGGATGCAATACCCAGCGCCGCTGAAGATTGGCATATTGGGAAACCCCTCGCAAGATCGAACTTCCATAGGCGCTAGCGCCATCCACAATGACCGCAACAATGGGACGGCGATGCGTTCGAGGCTTTAAAACCGTCTGTCGCAAAACGGACATAAATATAACGCACAAATGTCCTGACTGTCACTTAATGCCCGCCTATTCTCTTCGAAAACCTTTCTTTCAAAAAATGAATCAACTCAATATTCAATCGGACAAGCGGAATATGGCTTCGCGAATACTTTTAGCCTTCATCGTGTGCTCGGCCTGGTCCATTCGCGCCGACGTTGTCACCTATCCCGCGCCGCAGGACGAGTCACTTTCCACGGATTACACAGTGGAGGCCGATGGCAAGCCCGTGCCCGTCTACCGCGTGAAGTCGCAATGGCACGAGAAGAAATATTCCATGGCTTATTTCGATTTTTCTGGCACGGTCACCGTCAAAATCAAAACCGATCGATCGCTGGATCACCTGACAATTCTGCCGGCGAAATATGGAATCAAGCCAACCATCGCAAACGGCAAAGCTACTTTCTCCACTGACAAGCCCTTCAAAATCTCCTTCGAGCCCACCGGCCAGGACAGTCCATTGCATCTATTCAGCAATCCAATCGAAAACGACCCGCCCAAGCAGGGAGATCCGAACGTCATTTATTTTGGCCCCGGCACCTACAAGCCAACAAGGATCGATCTAACCTCCGGGCAAACACTTTACATCGCCGGCGGAGCCGTGGTGAAAGCCGCCGTCACCTCCAAGGGCGACAACATCCGCATCATGGGTCGCGGAATTCTCGATGGCAGCGACTGGCCCCATTCTGCCGGCCCCACGGCTCGCATGGTCTGGCCCGCCGATGGTCGCAACATTCTCATCCAGGACATCATCATTCGCGGCGCCTGGAACTGGACAGTCGCTCCATCTCGATGCGATCAAGTCCTCGTTTCCAATCTCAAAATCTGTGGCTCTCGCTGCGGAAACGACGACGGCATCGATCCGTGCAATTCGAGTAACGTCACCATCACCGACTGCTTTTTGCACACCGATGATGATTCGATCGCCGTCAAAGGCACGGCGCGCAGCGGCCAGAACCCCAAGGCATCCGAAAATATCGTTGTCAGCGATTGCACATTCTGGGTCGATTTTGCCAACGTCTTTCGCATCGGCGCCGAAAGCAAAGCCACCGGCCTGCGAAACTTCACCGCCAGAAATATCGATGTGATTCATTTCCCTAACCGCGATCCAGTGAGCATTTTCTATCTCCATCCTTCCGACAACATGCCAATGGAGAATCTGCTGTTCGAGAATATCCACATCAATGGCGAGCATCCGCTCAACTGGATTACCCTGACGCCAATGCTCCCATCTGCGCCGCGAAGACCGACCACGAGCCGACCAGTGGCAACGACAGATCGGGTATCGTTCGCAGGCCTCGGCGGACGTGCGCCACTCATCGTCCCCGGCGACGGTCCATACATCCACAACGTCGCCTTCAAAAACATCGACGTATATAACCCCAACCAGGGACCCAGCCCGGCTGGAGGCGCTGTTTTCCTGAAAGGGCTCACCGCAAAGCACGACGTCCAAAACATTACTTTTGAAAATCTGACCCTGTATGGACAGCCGTTGAAGGCCGATTCACCAAATGTGCGGATTGGCGACTTTGTCAGTCAGGTGCGGTTCAACAACCCATAAATGGATGACCGAAGAAACAGACCCGCTGTGACTGATGTGGTGAAAGATTTTCCTGCGCTCAAATTTGAAGTGCATCGTTCGAAAAAATCTGAGTTGCTGAAAATATGGTCGACAAGTGATCAGCCAGCACATTTTCAATGATAGCTACCAAGTTATCGATGGATGTGGGTTTAACAGCTTCGGCAGAGAATCCCGCCGCCCTGTACCTCTCTATATCAGCCTCAAAAGCGTGGCCGGTCATTGCAATTCCCCTCGTTCCATGGCGCGCGTGCAATTCTTTGAATAGATCACAGCCATCCAAACCCGGCAGACCAATATCACAAATCAGCAAGTCGTATTTCCGGCATGCCGCCATTCGTCGAGCTTCGTTTGCTTGGCTGACACAATCGACATCGTATCCTCGCGTCGTCAACAGAATCTGAAATGCCTGACAAATGTCGCGATTATCTTCGATAAGGAGCAGCTTCGCTTTCCACATGATTCAAACCCTTTTCAGTCGCCAATTGCCACCTTTGACGACAACTTAACGCCACTTTCTTAGTTTTGAAATGGCGAAAATAATGTACTCAGACAGGGTGGGTCTGGCGCGGTTTGTCCATACCTAACAACCCGCACTTGCTGTCGGCTTTCATTGCAAAAATTCTTTGTCCGGTTGACTGTACTATTGTCAATAGTACAGTAGATGCAGCATGCCATTGGAAATTTCCATTGCGACCGGAAGCACGGTGCCGATTTATCGGCAGATTGGGGATCAGGTTTGCCGTGCGGTGGCGACGGGAAAGCTGGCGGCGGGCGAGCAGATGCCCAGTGTGCGGGCGCTGGCGGAACAGCTCGTCATCAATCCGAATACCGTCGCGAAAACGTATGCGGATTTGATCCGGGAAGGAATTCTCGAAGCACAACAGGGAAAGGGCGTTTTCGTGGCGCGGCGGCGGGCGGTTTATACGAAGGCAGAACGACTTCGGCGTATCGACGCGAGCCTGGAAGCCTTTGTAAATGACGGAGTTTATCTGGGATTTTCGGCGGAAGAACTTCACGAGGCGCTGGAGCGAAAGCTCCGGCGGCTGGCAACATTCAGCGAGAAGGGAGAGTCATCCCCATGAGCGATTATGTAATTCAAACGCATCACCTGACACGATATTTCGGACGCAAAAAGGTCGTGCATGACATGAACCTGGCGGTGCCGCGCGGGTCGATCTTTGGTTTCCTTGGCAGAAATGGATCAGGGAAGACGACCAGCCTGCGCATGATTCTGGGCCTGCTTCGGCCGACATGGGGAAGCAGCACGATTCTCGGTCACGATAGCCAGAACCTGCCGGCGGAGGTTCGAGCGCGCATCGGATATCTTGCCGAGGGCCATCCGGTTTATGGCTGGATGCGGGTGAAAGATGCCAAGGCGTTTCAATCGCAGTTTTATCCGAAATGGAATGATGAGCTTTTCGATTCGGTGCTGGAATTTTTTCGCGTCGATTCGAAAAATCGCGCGAAGAATCTTTCTCGCGGCGAACGGGCAGGGCTTTGCCTGGCGATGACGCTCGCGCCAGAGCCCGACTTATTGATTCTCGACGACCCGGCCATCGGGCTCGATCCGGTGGCGCGGCGGTCACTCCTGGAATCAATGGTTTATGCAACACGCAAGGCGGATCGAACGATCATCTTTTCATCGCATCTGCTTTCAGACATCGAGCGAATGGCCGATCACATCGCGGTGCTGGATTACAGCGTGCTGCGGGCGCAATGCTCGCTGGAAACATTCCGAAGTTGCGTGCAGCAATTTGTGCTGACGTTTGCAGATAGTCCGCCGGAGATGCGGGGCATTCGCGGTGTGATTCAGTGCATTCCGCGCGGAAACCAGCTTCGGCTAACGCTTGTGAATGTGACGGATGAAACTCGGAACGCGCTCCGTGCGCTCGGCGCGATGGGCGTCGAGGAGATTCCGATCAATTTGGAAGATGCGTTTGTGAGTTATCTGGGCGGCAGCCTTGAGACGGTGAAGCTGCCGGAAAAATCAGAGGCGAAAGTGCTGGCGGGAGGTGTGTCATGATGGGTCTGTTTCTCAGAGAGCTTCGTGAGAATCTGAAATGGGGAGCGGTGATCTTCGGAATCCTCGTGGTGATGTTGGTCCACGAGATTCGCGAGACAACGCCAATGTTTTTGTTTCAGTTGTCGATGGAATACACGATCTTCTTCACGCCGCTGGCGGGGTTGTTGATGGGCGTGATGCAGTCGCTGTTTGAAACACGGCCGGACAACTGGGCCTTTGTGGTGCATCGGCCCGTGGATCGCGTGCAGATTTTTATCGCGAAGTGCGCTGCGGGATTGCTGTTGCTTTATGCCGCGCTACTGGTGCCGTCTTTGTTGGCGTGCGCGTGGGCGGCGCGGGCGGGAAATCTGGCGATGCCCTTTCAAGGAAGGATGATGTTGCCGCTGCTGTCAGATGTGTTGAACGCGGGGTGTTATTACTTCGTGGGAATCGTGCTCACACTCAGGCGGGCGCGATGGCTGGGAAGCCGATTGATGCCGCTTGGATTGGCGCTGGCGGCGAGCGCAGCGGTGGTGATGTTCGCTGCCACTTTCTGGCAGGCCGTGGTGGTGATGCTGATTGTGCAATCCATCGGAGCAGTGGCGGCGTGGGGAGTCTTTGCGACCAACGGCGCGGCGGATGAAGGGGCGCCAGCACGCTTTGCGCTGGGCACGATGATTTGGCCGGGTGCGTGGGCAGTGTTGATGTTTATCTCGGGATTGGGCGAGATGTTTTATTCAGGCGGGCAATGGCAATATTACCAGGTGGATCGCGATGGAAATCCAGTAAAAGCGACACAGACCCAGCAGGGCAGCGAATGGAGTTGGAGCTTTGCCGACATGAACGGCCAGCCGCTGGCGAAGTATCAGAATGTCGATATGAACGATCCTGCCAATAAGGATTTGTTCGTGCGATTTGGGTCATATGTCGTGAATGAAGTAGCGGCACCCTGGCCGCTGAATACGCTGTATGAAGGAGATGGGTATCGGAGCGCCAGGCCCGGAGTCGTGAGGCTGAATAATGTTGCGCCGCCCGGCGTGAGATTGCGGCAGGTCGCGATTTACAATGTGGAAGACCGGCTGATTGATTTGTACGACCCGTTAACGCACGCGCGGATTGGAACAGTTGGGCCGGCAGGATTTGCGACGGGAGAGTCGGAGCCGGCCGCGCGGTTTCCAGAAACCCCACGGAATCTGTCGGCACTAAACGGATCGCATGTACTGGCATTTGATTCTGCGGTTTATTGGATTGAACTGGATCAGCGACGGGTGCTGGAAGTGTTTCAAGGGGATGAAAATGATCCGATTTATTCAGCGGCAGAAGTTGGGCCGCCGACGGATCCGATCGTCGTGATCGGAGCACATCGGCAAATGCACGTATTGCATCCGAATGGTAAGCCGATTTTTTCGACGGCGATGCCGGTCGACTTGAACAGGAGTTTTGCGGAGTTCGCGGTATTGCCGACGAATCATCACGTCGTGCTGGATACGCAACCCATTCCGGGCAGAGGGGAATGGCATCGCGACATCATTGAATATGCGACGGATGGAACGCTGGTGAAGCGGACGGAGTTGCCGAGATTGCCGGAATTGCGCGGGCCTAAGCTCCAGGAGACGACGATGTTTGGAGCGATCTTTCCCCTTGGGATAAGGCCATTTCTGCCAACGTGGATTCTGGATGAAGTGCTCGATATTCGGTCGGAGAGATTTCCGTTCGTGTTCGAGGGATTCATGATCGGCTCGGCGATTTTATGCGCGGGGATTACGCTTCTGCTGGCTTGGCGATGTGGATTCAGCGTGGCGAAGACAATTAGTTGGACGATAGGAAATGTGCTGCTCGGGCCCGCGGGCGTGGTGGTGATGGTGAGCGTGAATCAATGGCCGCCGCGGGAAGTTTGCCCGGCGTGCGGAGGGAAGCGGTTGAGCTGGAGACTGGAATGCTCGCAATGCGGAGCAGCGCTGCCGCAACCGCAATCGGATGGACGCGAAATCTTTGAGCCCGTCGATGCGTTTCAGCCGGCGATGTGAAATGGATTATAGCCGCGACGCCTGCGTCGCCTCTTTCGATTGTGCAGAGCGAGAAAGCGACGCAGGCGTCGCGGCTACAGGTAGAAATCTTCGCCGAGCTTCAGGGATGGTGGATCTTTTCGACATCGCATTCGCGAAAGAATTGCGTCGTATCGTGCAGCACAGGCGCGAGCCATCTGAAAATCCCCGCGAAGGATAAAACGACGTCAGGATGGCCACGGTCGGGATAAGTGATGAGCTTCACTTCACCGCCGGTGTCGCGAATCTTCGCGGCAAGATGAGTTGCGTTGGCGGGATCGACAGTGGTATCGCGCAAGCCTTGAACGAGAAGCATCGCAGGTTCCTGGCCGTCGACAAAATGAATCGGCTCAATATTGGGGCTTGGGGTTTCACCCTGGGCCATGCCGAAAACGGGAAGATCGTACTGAGCGGGGACGAAATCGTATGGCCCGGACAATGCAGCGGTGGCGCGGATGGCGCTGCGATCAAGGCCGACGTCTTTCAAATAGCGCGCATCTAATGTCAGCAGCGCCGCAATGTGAGCGCCGGCGGAGTGACCCATCAAATAAATGCAATGCGAATCGCCGCCCAATGTGGCGATATTATCGTGAACCCATCGGATGGATTGGGCGCCATCCTCCACGAAGGCGGGGAATTGCACGTCGGGATAGATTCGATAATCGGGCAATACCGCAATGAAACCTTCAGAAGTTAGAGCCTCGGCGACGAATCGATACCCGGCCTTTTCGCCGCTTTGCCAATCTCCGCCATAAAAGAAAATGACGACGCTTGCGTTTGGTTTGGCGTTGCGCGGGCGATAGACATCCAGCTTCTGGCGAGGCAGATTTCCGTAGGCGATGTTGGAAGTGAGCGTATATCCCCACGACGGAACCGTCGCGTTCAGCATCTCAAATCGATTACATCCGGCCAGCGAAATCACCATCGCGAACCAGAAACCGAGAATGATCCGGGAAGAAAATTTCATGCAGGCGTTTCGCGATCCCGAAAAAGGGCGACGTACCAGACCCATGCGACGAATACTACTTGAAGCGGCAGGCGGACCCACAATGCCCAAATTGGGAAATGGAGGTCGGAGAATGTTTCGGGTGCGATGGCCATGTAAATGTTGGCAGGGAAGACCGCGATGAGCAGGGCAATCAATCCCCAGCCTGCAGCGCGGCGAAGTGGAACAATCAGCAATCCGATTCCTCCAGAGATTTCAGCGATACCGCTGATAATGACGAGCAGAGGACGCGAAGGGAATCCTGGCGGGACGATCCGCTGATAAAAGATCGGATTCCGAAAGTGATTCAATCCAGCCAGCACAAAGAGCACTGCGGCGAGGGCGCGCAGCACGCTCTTCGTGATTGTCGAGTTGCTTCCGATCAGCGAAGGTTATCCATCTCGATCCCAATGTCACGAATGAGCTTGCATGTCGTGGTGGCCGAGGCGAATTGGTGGAATATCTCGCGTGCAATATCATCCCGACCCGCGAAGGAGATCAAATATGAATCGGAAATGGAATGTTTGTTGGCTGGCGATGTTGATTGCGACGATGCTGGCCGGGCCGGCGATAGCGGGGCAATACAAGAACTTTATCGTCTCAGTGTATATCCCGGCGGGTGTGACGCGAAGCTTGAGCGATCCGCAGCGGCTTCAGCAGGATTGGGATCGGATCAACAGTCAGGTAAAAATCGACAAGGTTTACATTGAAAATTACCGCGACAATCAATGGGTGGATGAGGAGACGATTGAGCCGATCAAGAAGTTTTTTACGGATCATGGTGTGACGGTGGCCGGTGGAGTGACGATGGCGGCGGGGAATATCGGCGGGCAGTTTCAGACCTTTTCATACGCCGACCCCAAAGATCGCGAGAACGCAAAAAAAGCCATCGAGATGGCGGCCCGGCATTTCGATGAAGTCATTCTCGATGATTTCTTTTTCTACTGCACCAAGACCGATGCGGACATCGCCGCCAAGGGAGATAAAAGCTGGACGCAATATCGGCTGGACGCGATGCGCGATGTCGCGAAGAACGTCGTCGTCGGGCCTGCTAAGGCGGCAAATCCTAAAGTGAAAGTCATCATCAAATATCCCAACTGGTACGAGCATTTTCAGGGATTAGGTTTCGATCTGGAGCAGGAGCCGAAGATTTTTGACGGGATTTACACCGGCACGGAAACACGCGATCCGGAAATGACCGATCAGCATCTTCAAGCCTATGAGAGTTACGAAGTCATTCGCTATTTTGAAAACATCGCGCCCGGCAAAAACGGCGGCGGCTGGGTCGATACGTTCAGCGTGCGCTCTGTCGATCGCTATGCCGAGCAGTTGTGGGATACGGCGTTCGCGAAACCTCGCGAGATTACGCTTTTCAACTGGGTTCCGATGGCGCGGCAGCCCGTGGCGATCGGGGATCGGACGGCGTGGGAGAAGCTAAAGACGAGTTTTGACGCAGGCGCAATGGCGCAAGCAACAACCAATCCAACTTGGGGCGCAGCGGCGGGATATTCACTGAGGCAGGTGGACGGATTCCTCGACAAACTCGGAAAGCCAATCGCGATCAAGAACTACAAACCGTTTCATTCGACCGGCGAAGATTTTCTCCAAAACTATCTGGGGATGATCGGCATCCCGATTGAAATGCAGCCCACGTTTCCAACCGATGCGGATATGGTCCTGCTGACAGAGTCGGCGAAGTTCGATCCGAAGATCGCTGCGAAAATCAAAGGACAACTGAAGGCGGGAAAGAA
>DATAPK010000203.1:0-3445 GCA_036265245.1 Tepidisphaeraceae bacterium
CCAGTACACTTCTTCAGCCCTTGGCGGCTATGAGGAATGACTCGATTTTGCCAGCCTCCATCAATCCAGTTTCAAGCGCCACGCCCTCCGCGCCCTATCCTATGCGGCCATTTGTGTCCGTCGCATTGGCATCGGCCAGCACCAATCTGCTGATCACGGCCATTTCTTTTTACACCGTTCATCGTTTTGGATGGAACCTACGGCAGAATTTTCTGCTCGCAACCGGCCAGGGGTTTTTTTATGTCGGCGGCGCGCTGTTGGCGCACCCAATCTCCGAGCGGGTTGGTCGGCGCGTGGCCGTCGGATGGGTCTACGTGGCAATGGGGATTCTGGCGCTTGCCGCTTTCATTCTTCGAACGCATCCGGCTTTTGTGACGGCCATGCTTCTGCTTTACTGCTTCGTCAGCACGATTGGCTGGCCGATGATTGAAAGCCTGGTATCGACTGATGTCGATAGCGCGACGCTCTCCCGCCGGGTCGGAATGTACAACCTGGTCTGGTCGGCGTTGGGCGTGGTGATGCTCGCGATTGACGGCACCTTGATCGCCAATTGGCCGGCAGGGATTTTTCTGTTGCCGGTTATGTTTCACGGAATATCGGCAATCATAATGCTCGCGAGACCCACTCACGGAAAAAATCGGGCGGGCAAACGCGAGAGTTTCCCGGCGTCGGTTCCGGAGGTTGTGGCGAGCATTCCTGTTTCTCACCTTTCCCCTGAGCCAGAATTACTACGCGTGCGAACGTTGGCACTTTGGTTATCGCGGGTGGCGCTGCCGGCCACTTATGTCGTGATATTCAGCCTCATGGCGTTGATGCCATTGCTTCCGGTCGTCAAACAACTTCCGACTTCCGCTCAGACTCTGGTGGGCGGAACCTGGATGACGACGCGATTGCTTGCGTTTGTTGTCCTTGGTCTGACGACGTGGTGGCACACCCGCCCGCGCCTGCTGGCGTTGGCCGCAGCGGTGATGCTCGTTTCGTTCGTTGGTGTCACTGTCCGGCCCTCCGATATTCTGGGACATGGATCCACAGCCATCGATCTAACAGCCATGCTGGCTGCCCAGTTGGCGCTCGGTGCGGCCCTGGGAATGATCTATTCAGCGAGTCTCTATTTCGGCATGGTTCTCAGTGATGGGAGCACCGAACACGGCGGATATCATGAGGCGCTCATCGGAATCGGCTGTATTCTTGGGTCGAGCAGCGGAGCGTTGGCGCAAACGCTGCGGCCGGGCCAGGCCTACGCCGGCGTGATCGCTGTCGGAAGCGTGATCTTCATCAGCGTTTTGGCCGTCGGAGTGACGGCGATCATCGGTAATCGACGCAGGGCCGATATCGGCTTGCCTGCAGCTCCATCGAAGTCTTTTACACAATCGGCCGATAACATTTAGCCGGCCATGGACGCTTCCAAATCACCCACTTCCGTTCCTCACGTATTAATTGTGGCGGAGCATGCGTCTGCGAAATTTGGTGGCGAAGCGATTCTGCCGCTCCATTACTTTCGCGTGCTTCGCAAGCGCGGCGCTGAAGTCCGGCTCATCGTCCACTCGCGCACGCGCGACGAATTGGCAGCGCTTTTTTCCGCCGACATCGATCGGATTCATTTCATTCCCGACACCGGCTTTCATCGTTTCCTCGATCGCATCGGAAAGGGATTGCCGGGGCATCTCCGGCATTTCACGATCGGGTTTCTCGCCCGGCTCTCCAGCCAAAGGATGGCCCGGCGCGTCGCGCGTGAAATGATCCGGGTGCATCAAATTGACATCGTTCACCAGCCGATTCCCGTTTCACCCAAGGAAAGCTCGCTTCTCTATGGTCTTGGGGTGCCGGTAGTGATTGGTCCCATGAATGGAGGGATGAGCTATCCGCCGGGCTTTGCCAGGGCGCAGGGCGGGTTGACCGCGCAATTGATGAGCGCTGGCAGGCGTGTTTCAGGCATTATGAATTGGCTCATGCCTGGCAAAATTCGAGCGGCGGCATTGCTCGTTGCCAACGACCGCACGGCTCGCGCGCTTCCGGTCGGTACTTCAAAGCGAGTCATAACCCTGGTCGAGAACGGAGTCGATCTGTCGCTCTGGACGCCCCCAGTAAGAGAGCCCAGTCCCTCCGGCATTACGCGATTTGCCTTCACCGGCCGGCTTGTTGATTGGAAAGCCGTTGATTTGCTGCTCATGGCGTTCAAGAGCGTCATCGCACAGGTTCCTGCTACGCTGGACATTCTCGGCAATGGCCCCATGCGAACATCGCTGGAAGCGCAGGCGGCGGCTTTGGGAATAAGTGAAAACGTCACCTTTCACGGCTGGGTGGCTCAGCCGCAATGCGTCGCAAAGCTCGCGGAGGTGGATGCGCTGGTCTTGCCGAGCCTATATGAATGCGGCGGCGCTGTGGTCCTTGAAGCAATGGCAATGCGCCTTCCCGTCATTGCAAGCGATTGGGGTGGCCCGGCAGACTACCTCGACGCCGCCAGCGGGATTCTCGTTCCTCCCAGGACACGCGAGCAATTTGTTGAAGATCTCGCGGCATCCATGCTCAAACTCGCAAAATCTCCACAGCTTCGCGCTGAATTGGGTGATGCCGGCCGGCGGCGTGTTGAAACAGACTTCGATTGGGAACGAAAAGTTGACCGCATGATCGGGATTTATCAACAGGCGATCGATACGAGCGCCGCTGGTCGCAAATAGGCGTTAGTCTCGAATAAAATGCCGGGCACATTCCGGAATCTTTTTCCAGGCGGCGTGGATATTGGAATCTTTTGATCCACATCGCAATCCGCGGGCGCCGAACATCATTTGTAACGCAGTTCCCGTGTACAACGTAACGTGCCCGTTTCGCGGCGCGATGTACCACCAGGCGACGCCGATGGCGGCAATGTCCGCGGGTATCAGCAGCGTCGAGAAGATGAGCAGCCCCTCGGGTTTCAGGAACCCTGTTATTTCGTCAAGCGTATGGGCCGGCGTATTCGAATGTTCGAGAACTTCGAAGGAAGTGATGACATCAAACTGCCGATTGGGTCGTTCGGCATGCGCTGAGACAAAAGGATCGAACGTTGTCACATCGGAAAATCCCGCGGATCGTAGATGCGCTGCCAGCGCTCCATTTCCGCCGCCATAATCAAGAATGCTGATATCCGGCGATGTCTTGAATGCCGCGGCGACGAATTGTGCGTTGCCGGCAGGCCGGGAGGAGGCGTAGTCCGGGTCGACCTGCCCGTAGCCGGCGTTGTAAATATGCGTGGCGAAATCTTCCTTTGTGAAAGAATCAAACGCATTTGTGAATATCATGCCGCAACGACGGCATGCGTAATAATAAATGGGGATGCCTGAAAGCGGCATTGGAGGCCGCCGTCGGTCTTCGCAGTTCTTGTTGAAATCGACAACGCCCAGCAACGGCGCGGGAGATTTGCAGCACTTGCAGATCGTGTGCTCAGTTGCAACGGGCGTTAGGTCGG
>DATAPK010000204.1:0-9202 GCA_036265245.1 Tepidisphaeraceae bacterium
CCCAGTTCCATCGCCGCACCATTGGAAAACGTCTGCGCGTTGGCAACGCCGGATTTTCCCTTCATCACAAACGTTCCGCCCTGAAGCTGAAGATGGGATGCCGCCGCACTACCCGTGCTGGTATCGCCGATGATATTCGCAACCGGCGACCACGCTTGGCTGAAATCAAGCATCAGCGTGCCGTTATTCACAGCTGTCGTGCCGGTCAGCGCGCTGTTATTTGCAGTCAACACCAACGCCCCAGGCCCGGACTTAGCCAGCCCGTTACCCGTCGCAGAGGCATTCGAAATAGTGGCGTTGATCGTCACCGCCTTGCCCGTCCCCAATTTATCGACGTAAACGATCTCAAAGCCATTGGTCAACGTGAGGATGTTCGTCGCATCGTTGGCTGTCGCTGACGTCGCATTGATCGTCCACCCTGCCGCCGTGGCCGTGTTCGTATCCCCAAAAAACATATTGTAATTAGGGAATCCGCCCGCCGTTCCCAGCGTTTGCGGGCTGTTCAGCGAGATGACGCTGTCAACCGAGATGTCCAGTTTGTTGAAAAGCGCCGTATCCGCCGCGCCCGTCGCCACATTGAGGTTCGGCAACCAGTTGGTCACCACTCCCCAAGAGCCTGACGCATCGCCGGCGTTCAGCACGTTCCATGTGTAATTCACCCCCTGCGCACTATGGACCGCCAGTAATCCCGCGCTCACCGCCGATACGACCGGCAGCAATCGCTTGGCCTGATTCATCCGACGTGACGACGCCTTATTCTCTCTCCGCGACATATCGACCCTCCGCTGAATTGACTACCCCACTACGTTCCCGACCCGCAGCACAACCCAACAACTGGATTGAGCAAGCCATGAGATCACATCATAGAACGCACAACCACTCTTCACTTTTGTATTCACTAAATCACAACCCACTACTGCAACCAACTTGCTCGCGACCTAACCATGAGACGTTCAATACCAGAATTGCACCGCCGGGCTACCATAAGTTCCGCGCATTCTCATGTCACTAAAGGGTCGCCATGCAACATGCCAGTCAAGATACAAGATGTTTCCACCTAGCGGCACACCTTTATGAATATGCGGCGTAATATGCTCTCCAGGCCATCCACCAAATGCAGACCACTGACCGTTTTGCTTGAGCGTGGCGTCCGTCATGATCTCAGTATCAGGCGTTTTCCTGGGCCACTGTGCAGCCAAAGCCGGTATTGTAGTTTGGGGAGGTCTGGGAGGCGTCAACGATTCAACATATCCTCGGCCAAGCAAGGGGATAAAGGTAAACGGTGTCGTCGGATTAATCGGTGGTCGTTTGCCTAGCCACCAATATCCAATAACCGCAAACTCAGAACCAGGCGTGGTATTAAAATTCCATAAAGCGTCGGTATTCTGCTCCGGGAAAAACGGGCAATACAACGTGTCGCGGATGCCGCCCCTTTTCACCAGTGCATCGCGCGTCGGAGCCGCAACATCCCACAGCCACAAAGTCGGCGCATAATGCTGGGGCATCTTTCCGTGATTGTCGTTGGCATACATCAGAATGGCTTGCCCGCAGTTTCGAAGCCGCGCAGAGCATTCCACATTTTTCGCCTGCTCCCGCGCCTTCTGCAAGGCCGGCAAAAGGATCCCAACCAGCACAGCAATAATGCCGATCACCACCAACAACTCAACCAGCGTAAACCCCCTCACGCGTGAACGAGTCATCAAAACCTCCGCCTTGAATGTAAATATATGCCGTCTTGGCAAACGCACCCTCGTTCTTCCTTTTTTCGGCTTACCTGAATCTCAGAAATGCGTAAGCCATATCTGCTGCGATCTGATTTATTTCAGCGTGAATTAAATTAACACCCGCCGTCAACTTGTCAAGAAATAAGTGAAAAAATATCGCGGCAAAACATTTCAAAATCACTGCTCCATTAGCCAAAATTGTGTACAATGCCAGATGGAATGAGGCTGACCTAATATATGGTATCCTTGGCGCTTACATCTCATCGCCTGCTTTGGAGTAATTCCCTGTGAAGAAAATACCGGCGGGAATGGCAACCTCGGCGTATGTGCGGCAGCTCAACCAGCGCCGCATTATCGAATCCGTTGTTCGCCACCGCCGCGTCTCCCGTGCTGAACTCGCCAGAGTCTCCGGAATGAGCCAGCCCACCGTCAGCCGCATCGTGGACGGCTTATTGGCCCAACGCATTTTAATGGAAGGCCAAGCCCTCGGACCCTCTCTCCTTGGAGATGTACAGGCATCGGTCGTCTCTTCCGGCAGGCCTTCCATCCCCATCGAACTCGATCGCCGACACCCTCGCTTTATGGCAATTCAGGTCGGCGTCCACAAAACCCGTCTGGCCATGGTCCCCGTCGCAATCCCCGAAGCAGATCAGTGGAATCAGGAATTTGAGACCCCTAAAGACATCGCCCACTGGACCAAAAAATTATCCGCCGCCTGTAGTGCATTTGTTGCAAAAGGTGTAAAGGCAGTCATCGTCAGCCTGCCCGGCGTAATCGACGAAAGCAATGGACACGTCTTTCTTTCACCGAATCTTCGATGGACCGAACGAGATGAATTATCGCATTGCCTGAAAACTCTTTTTGAAGTGCCCGTTTTGTTTGTTCAGGAAATTCGCGCGCTGGCGTTAGGCCATCTTGCCATCGAGCCTGACGCCGGTGATTTTCTACTCGTCGATTCCGGAACCGGCGTCGGCGCCGCCGCCGTCGAAGGCGGACGCCTTTACACCGGCCCGCTCCCGCTCAGCGGAGAGATCGGCCATATCCCCGTTCTCGATAACCGCCGCGTCTGCGGTTGCGGCCTCACCGGCTGCATCGAAACACTCATCTCACGCAGAGGAATTCTCGCCAGCGCTCAGGAAAACGGCGATCCTCCAACCTGGTCCGCCCTCATGAATCGGCTCCGCGAGCAAGAGCTTCCTAAATGGCTGAAAGTATCTTTTGACGCCGCCGCCGTTGCCGTCGCCGCCGCCCTCAACGTGCTTGGCCTGCGTCAGGTCATCCTCACCGGCTGCCTCGCCGAGCTCCCCATCACCGCCATCGAATATTTCGGCAACGCCATCCGCCGCGACGCCATGTGGGCCCGCTTCGGCAGCATCGTCTGCCGCGCCGCCCCCCGCCACCGCCTCGCCGGAATGGTCTCCGTCGCCATCGACCGCACCCTACTCGTCCCCCTCTCTCATTAATTTCGGTATAGCCCGCAAGCATGCTCGCGAAGTTATTTATTCCCACATCCGCCCAAAAGCGCAGCGCCAAAAATCCTAAAAAACCCTCATAATAAAATAATTCCCCCCCCCGCCCTGCTTGCCAAACCCACATCCCTCCAAAATAGTTGCCCCAAACCGACACTTTTCGCGCAGCGCCTCAGTACTGATAGATGAACATCCTCAACCCACACACATTTCTCCCTCCCCCACTCCGCCATGCACGACGGTGCACGAATTTGCACGATTTCAAAAATTCGTCTCAACAAAAAACCCTAATTGAGACTGAAACCAACGCCCCATCCCAAAAACTCCAATGCCCCGCTGCATCCACTCAGTCCTCAGCACTCAGTCCTCAGTCCTCGGTGGCATCCCCACTGCGCCCCTCCTACAATCCCCTCATGCTTCAGGACATCTTCCGCTTCTCCCTCTTCGGCCACGACATCGCCATTCACGGCTTTGGCCTCATGATGGTCATCGGATTCCTCGGCGCTATGTATCTCGCCAAATATCTCGCCACCCGTAGCGGGCTCGACGGCGAACTCTTCGCCAACGCCACCCTCATCGGCCTTTTCACCGGCGTCCTCGGCGCTCGCATGTCGCATGTCCTGGAAAATCTCCCTGACTTCACTCGCTCCGACCGCACCGTCTTCCAAAACATTTTCGAGATGTTCAACATCACCAGCGGCGGCCTCACCTATTACGGCGGATTCATCCTCGCCTTCCCCACCCTCCTCATTTACGCCCACAAGAAAAAAATCCCCCTTCGCCTCGGCATGGATATCGTCGCCCCCTGCCTGATGGTCGGCCTCGCCTTCGGCCGCGTCGGCTGTTTCCTCAACGGCTGCTGCTACGGCGCCGAGTGCAATCTCCCTTGGGCCGTCCACTTCCCCTACGGCAGCTACGCTTACGAAGACCAATTTCACAACGGCGAAATCTTCCCCCCTGCCGCCCTGCAAGCCCGCACTCCCGAAGGCGAACGCGTCCTCTATCCTCCGGTCCAACTCAAAAAATCCGGCAACACCGCGCTGTTAGATCTCGCCGCCAAAGAAGAATCCAAACCCGTCCACCCCGCCCAGCTTTATTCCACCCTCACCGCCTTCCTTCTCGCCGGTTTGCTCGTCGCGTTTTTCTCGATTCCCCACGCGCCGGGCACGGTCTTCGCGCTGATGATGGTCCTCGAAGGCATCGCAAGATTTGTGCTGGAGATTCTCCGCGTCGAGCCCCCGGTCGTCTACATCCACGGCTACGGCCTGAGCCTCAGCATGGTGCTGGGCATCGTCCTCGCCATCGTCGGCGGAATTCTTGGCTTGGTCTTCAACTTCATGGGCGGCTCAACCGGCGCTCCGCAACTGCGCGCCGCCGCCGCATGACTCTCATTCAAGCCAAAACCGACGCCGCCTGCGGCTGCAAAACATCGCTCAACGTGGACGTCACCGCCACATCGCCGAACAGCGAACCCTTCGCACTCGCCGCCGGCACCACGGCAACGCCAGCCGGCGCACTCGGACTCGCCGCACTCGGAATCACCGCCGCTGCCGGCCCCGTCCCAAACCGTGTCGCGATCGCATTCAAATCCAGCAAATTGACTACACCGTCATAGTTAAAATCCCCGTCCGAAAAATCCATACCGCTCTGACCAAAATGCATCGCCAATGTATTGAAGTCCATCACGTTGACGAAATGATCATGATTCGCATCACCCGCCAGCACGAAGAAATCGAACTGCGTCGGCGTGGCCATATTGGGCAGCGCCCCCGCCGCGATCGTCAGCCGATAATCGCCATCCAGCAACTTCGCCCGATCGAAATTAACCGTCGCCCGATGCGTCGCCGGGTCATAAACCGGATCAGGCATCGCCACCGGCAAGCCAGTTGCAAGATCAACCAACTGAATCGCCGAAGGAGGCAATCCACCGGCCAGATTGTGGCTGAAATCCAACGTCAGCGCCTGTCCACTGAGATAATCAAACGCACTGGTCACACTGAGCGCCGCGGGCTGGATGTTGATGGTAAATATCGTGGCCGCGCTGGTGTCGGCGCCGCCATGCACCGTGCCACCGTTGTCATGCAGATCGACCGTAACCGTCGCCGATCCGCTGGCGCCGGGGGCGGGGGTATAACTCAGCGTGCCGTCCACGTTGATGGTGGGCTGAGCGGAAAAGAGCGATTGGTTATCGTTGCTGACATCGAAATCGAGCAACTGCGACGCCTCGCTCGCCGGCCCCGCGGAAATGCCGCTCGCCCACCCGGCAACCGACTGCGCGCCGTCGTCTTCCGACACGCTTTGGTCCGCACCGGCGTTAAAGCTCGGGACAATGTTCGATGTGTCGGACAAATCATCGCTATCGCCGAAATCAGCGGTATCTTCGATCTGCCCTTCTTCAATATCCTCAAATTCATACCCATTGCCGGCGATGGGCGTGCCGATGACGACCGGAATCGAGCCCAACACCACGTTGGTTCCTTCGCGGACGAACTGAAGATCAAACCGATGCGGCGCACCGTCCCCTTCAAACTCGACATCAAACGTAGCCGTCTGCCCGGGCCCGATGTCATCAACCACGCCGGGTTCGTTGGAAATATGCACGGTTGGGTCGGACGCCTTGAGCGCGATATTCACCGCAACGCCGGTCGCCGCGCCTTCGATGGCATCGACCACGCCGTTGGCGACGCTCGCGCCGAAGCCCGAGGCGATCTGGAAATAAAGCGGATCGCCCGGCGCGATCGGAGTCGTTGTGCCGTTGGGAATCGTCACGGTCGTTTTGTTGATCGCGCCGGTCAATTTCGCAATCGCTTCCAAATCCTGGCGAGGATCGATATTGGTTTCCGCGTTGGTGCCCAGGCCGATGACCAAAGCGCCCAGCGCATTAAGGGCCGTGATCGTTTGTTGAATCCCCGCGCCGGAATTGAAAGGCGTCGTCGGGCGAGATGTTTGCTGGAAAGCGGATATCGGCAGCGTCAACCCGTTCAAACCAGTGACGGAAGTTTCGCCCTGAGGTTGATACGCCAAGCCGGTGTCGGTGGCCAGAAGAATGATCGGCAGCGCGCCGGGCCTGAACCCCGCGCCGCCCAGGCTACCGGCCGCGGGCAGCACATTACCGGATGGATCGACCGTGAACGAACCGAACGCCGGCACATCCCCGCTGTCGCCAGGCGAGAGCTGCGTGTTCACCAGCCCCGCAGCGCCGCTGTCGGTCGTGGTTCCGTTATTGTTTCCGTCGAAGCCGACGCCGGTTGCGGTTTGATAGAGCGCTTCGATGTCGGTTTCGGGCGTGTCGCCGCCAAATCCGGGCGCCGTGCGATCAAGCGCCGACTGAATCGATGCAGAAAATCCCGGCGTGTCCTGGTCGACGATCGGCTGATTCAGAATAAATGGCCGGCCTGTCGGAAACTCGCTGGCGAAGTTTGCATATTCTTCAAATCGCCCCACACCAAACGCCAAATCCGTCCCCGGCAGCGCCGCCTGCAGCGAGCTGATGATCTGCGGAAACGCCGCCCGCACGATCGGGCTGTTGCTGGTGAAACTACCAGTGTCGTCGAACAGCAGGAAGACATCCACCTCGTTGGTAATCGATCCGGTGCTTGGCAGCGTGAGGCTCACGGTATCGTGCTCGGTTTGTTCATCAGCAAGCGAGGTTGTGATGCTGGTGGGCGAGACATCGCCGACAGCGGGATTGCTCACACCGGTTGGCCAGAGGATGCCATCGAGCGTGGTGGGATACGTTTCGGCATCGCCGACAAACGGCATTTCACGGACGACATACGAACCGGGGGCGATGCCGGTGGTAAACGCATACGATCCATCCGAAGCAGTAACCGTTTTCGGCTCGCCGGCGTCGTAAACGTTGTTGCGATTAAGATCGACATAAACCGTCACGCCGCCAACACCCAGTTCGCCGGCATCGCGAATGTGGTTGTGATTCACGTCGTTGTAAATAATGCCGTGAATTTCGTTTGGCCTGAACTGATCGGCGAAATTCACGTTGGTGCGCGTTTCGCCGGTGAGAAGATTCACCACTTGTTCCTGCGCGGCGTTGGGCGTGCCGCTGAGAATGGTCGGCGTGACCTCACGCACATGATATGTGCCCGCGCCAAGATGCGGGAAGGAATACGTGCCCGCTTCATTGACGGCAGGCGTGAAGAAAAGATCGGCGGAGGTGATCGTCTGCGGCTCGCCGGCATCCAGCACGCCGTTGTCATTCAGATCAAGATAAACAGGAATGCCCGCAAGCCCCTTCTCGCCGGCATCGAGCACGCCATTGCCGTTTGAATCGACAAAAGCGGCACCGCTGATTCCACCATTGGTGCGCTGTTTGTTTCCAAAATTGATCTGTGGAACCGCGGTGCCGTTGGGAATGGTGATAAAGTGGACGGCGGTCGCGGGCGCGGTGGGTGTCCAGCCGACGGCGGGAAGTTCGACCACTTTCGTGGCGCCAACCGGGACATCGCTGAAAGAATAATTTCCGTCGGCATCGGTGAGGGTGGAAGGCTCGCCGTCATCGAGCATGCCGTTGGAGTTTTGATCGAGGAAAACGGTCCATCCCTGAATGCCGGGCTCGCCTGTGCCGATGAAACCGTTGCCATCGAGATCGTTCCACACTTCGCCACTGATCGATCCGAGCGTTGGGGTAAAGACGGGGAATTGCACGTTGGCCGTCCTTCCACCCGTCACCGTCACATCCACCGAAGACGGATGGCCGGGCGATGGATTCCAGCCATCCTGCACAATCGTCGCCACGTGATATGTGCCGACAGTCAGTGCCGGAAACGAAAACGAGCCCAGCGCATCGGTAATGGTCGAAGGCTCTGTCGAATCCAAAACCGAATTGCCGTTGAGATCGAGATAAACCGTCCACCCCGCCAAACCCGGATCGCCAACAGCGCGAATTCCGTCGGCGTTCACATCATTCCACACATTCCCGTTAATCGCGCCGAGGAAATTGGGATTGAAATTTCCGAAATCCAGTACCGACGCATGATTTGACGACACTTTAACGCCCACCCCATTGTCCACGCCCAGCGTGAGATTCCAGTTTGGCTGAACGATCTCGCGAATCTGATAAGAGCCCGGAGCCAAATCCGGCATGGAATAAAGACCGTTGGCATCACTGGTAACAGACGTTTCGCCGGCATCGAGAATGCGATTGTTGTTCTGATCGATGAACACCGTCCAGCCAGCCAACCCCGGGTCGGTGGCATCATGCACGCCATCGCCGTTGATATCGTTCCAGATCGTTCCCTGGATGCTTCCGTTTCCACTGACATTGAGAAACAGCGTTTCGGTGGTCTTGCCGTTTTTAACGCTGGCATGATCGAGCGTCTTGAACGCCGGCGAAGGGCTCCACCCCGGCGGCAGAATCTCCACAACGTCGTAAGTGATCGCATCGATTGACGAGAAGGTGACCTGCCCCGTCGAATCCGTTGCGGTCATCGGTTCGGTTGATTGATGAACTCCATCTTTGTTCAAATCAAGATAGACATTCCATCCGGCAAGCGGCGGCTCGCCCGCCTCCTGCACGCCGTTGCCGTTGAGATCATTGATCACCGTAACGTGAAGATTGCCCACACCCGCAAAGAGAAGGCGCGGATCAAGTGGCTCCATCATGGTTGAAATTGCTTTGCGAAGCTTGGTCAATTTCCGAGTAGACTTGCTCGCGGTGTCCTTCATGACTTTTTCTCCATTCGTGGCGGTTAATGTTTAGATTCAAGAACGCTGGCTTGTGGAAGACGTGTCAATAATCCCTACGCCTGTCACGCCAGAAATTTCCCCGATCAACTTTGGCATGAAACGATTCGCGTCATTCGATTGACCTTGGCCAATCGCTTCATATCCGTGCGGGGGAAGATAAGGAGGGATCGCCTCTTTTTTTCTGACTGCAAAATTTTCCGATTGATTTTGGTGGGACATCTAACGGAGGCGGACGTCAACGTAATTCAACCAACTAAAGTAGCGGCAAATTTCAAAAACCTGCCGTTGAAATGCGGGGCCACAGAA
>DATAPK010000205.1:0-5601 GCA_036265245.1 Tepidisphaeraceae bacterium
GCGACGCAGGCGTCGCGGCTACAAAAGGCGATTCGCTCAACATCGATAAACTGCCGCGCCGGAGTTTCCCCCGGCGCGGCTTCACAAAATCCTTCAAGCGATTCTCGCCCGGCTCAATTCTTGTCGGCGTCTCGCTTACCGTCCGGGCCGCTCGGCTTTTCTTCAGCCTTTCCTTGTGTCGCTTTGTCGGCGGCTGGGTGCTCCGCCGGTTGTTGTTTCGCCGCATGAGATTCATCCGCCGCCTTATGCTCGCTGGTCTCATGCGCCGCTTCCTGTCGCTGCGCCGACTGCTGCTGGGCCTTCTGTTCCTGGACAGCCGGTTTCTGATCCTGCGCCGCAGCCTTTTGTTCCTGCGCAGCGCCGGCCTTCTGTTCCTGCGCCGGATGTTCCGCCGCCTGTCGATCGGCCGCCTGCTGGGCGCTGCGTTGCTGTTCAGCCGACTTGTCCTGCGCAGCATCGCGTCCTGCTGCCTTTTGCTCCGCTACTTTGTCGCCGGCGGGTTTGCCGGCGGGCTGTTTATCCATCGCCTGTTTCTCAGCGGCCTGACGTTCTGCGGCCTGCTTATCGGCAGCCTCTTTATCAGCAGCCTGTTTGGCTGCATTCTGCCGATCCGCTGCTTCACGCGCCTCGGTCTGCTGGTTGGGAAGCTGATCCGTCGCTCGCTTTTCAGCCGCCTGTTTCTCTTCTAATTCTTTATTCGCCGCCTGCTTGTCGGCTGCTTGTTTTTCGGCTGCTTGTTTATCAGCAGCCTGCTTATCCGCAGTTTGCTTCGCTTCCGTCTGTTTCTCCGCAGGCTGCTTCTCCGCCGCCTGTCTTTCCGCAGCCTTCTGCGGCTCACCACGGCCCGCCGGCACCTCCGGGCGGAACACCGCCACCTCACCCTTGTTCACGCGCGCCGATTTTGCATCTTTGCTGTCGGCAATCTTCACATGCTCCACCTTTTTCCCGCTCGCCTTTTCAACTTCATTTACGTTGACGCTGCGATTCACCACATGTCCCTGCACATTTTCATATTTTGTGATGTTCGTCGTTTTGTTGATGATCGTGACGTTTTCTTTCACAGGCCTGATGTGCGTGCGGACATTCGCATCCGAAAAATCGCGCTCATCGACAAATGAAAAGAATTCCGGATTCAGGCGATCGATCTCGGCGTTGACATTCGCCCCGCCTCGGACCGGCGGCAGCGGCGCCCAGCCATCGACGCCCTCCCCGCGTCGCCAAACCACCCACGCCGGCGCCCACGTTCGCCCCGGCACCCAGATCCAGCCCAGCCGAGAATCCAGCGTCCATCGCCCGTAGTGATACGTCGCCCACCCAAACGGCTCATCGCTCACCCACAACCACCCTGAATCATCGGTGTAAACCCAATGCCCCGCCGTGTAAGGCCGCCAATCTGTCGGCAAATTGTTAGGCTGAAAAACCTGGCCGTAATCCGACGTGCTGACCCATGCGCCGTAAGGCGTCAGCTGCGCTTGAAAGTATGTAACCGCACTTGGATCGGGCTGCTCCGCGATCAAATCCCCGCCCACATTCACCGAAACCAAAACATCGTCCAGGTAAACCGGCATCGAACCTGATCCAGGCTCAACCGCCAAGCTTCTTCCACCCAGCCCCACCAATGTGCCAATGGTGATAATCCCAATGAAGCTTCGAACGACTCGCATGACATCTCCTTCGAGAAAAGTACGGGCGCAATTCTTATTGGATGCGCACGATCCACCCGAGCGATGCCATAGCCACCAACTACTATCTACCTCACTCTTAATAGGAACCTGAAAGAAGTGTCAACCCGCAAAATCACCGCTGCGCAGTCGATTTCATTTCCTCGATGACCATTTCACTGACGCCGGCGTCCCGCAAATCCTGTTCGTCCTGACGCGAAAGGTGAAAGATGGTTCGGCTGCGCTCGATGCGATCGATGATGACATCGTCGCGCGTGCCGCGGCTGGCCCACTTGATGACGTCGTGCTTGCTCACCGCGGGCTGCGAATAGGAAACATCGCGATAATCGGCATAGTCCTGCTCGCGCTGCTTTTTGTCGGCTTCATCCATGCCGTGGCCAACCAGCGCTCCAGCGATAGCGCCCACGCCGGCGCCGATCAACGCGCCTTCGCCCGCCCGCGCGTGGGACATCGATCCGATGAGCCCGCCGACCGCCGCCCCGCCGCCGGCGCCAACCAAGGCCCCGGTTTCCGTTTTGTTGGCACAGCCGACCATGCCAACACCGATTGCGCTGATTAAAATAAATTTGCCCAACTTACTTTTCATGGTGCTTGCTCCACGCCGGCCAAGGGTGAAATCACCGGCGACTCTGGTGTGCTTCAAATTATACCTTAAACCAGAGCCGATGTGTGTATATCGGCTGAATAGGCGACAAGTTCAGGCCCCCTCGGGAATGAAAACCGTAAAGATATTACTGATAAAGACTTAATGATTCGAATTATTCGGACTTGTGTTGCCGGGTCATCAGGTCGGCGAGGGCGGAAATGGCATCTTTTTGCTCGAATAAAACAGAGTAGACGGATTCGGTAATGGGCATCTCGACATTGAATCGGCGGGCGAGGGCGCGGACAGATTGGGTGGTGGGCACGCCCTCGGCGACGCTGTCCATCGCATCGAGAATCTCGCTGAGTTTTTTGCCTTTGCCGATGCGCTCGCCAACGGTGCGGTTTCGACCCTCCGGGCTCACACACGTGGTGATGAGATCGCCTAACCCCGCCAGGCCAAAGAAGGTGGCTTCTTCAGCGCCCATGGCGACGCCGAGGCGGGTGATTTCGACCAGGCCGCGGGTGACCAGCGCAGCCTTGGCGTTGTTGCCGGCGGCGAGGCCGTCAAGGATTCCGGCGGCGATGGCGATGACGTTCTTGGTCGCCCCCGCCAATTCCACACCGATCGTGTCGCGATTGGTGTAGACACGAAACCATTGCGTGGAGAAAGCGTTTTGCACGCGTCGCGCCAACTCTTCGTCGGCGGAGGCGGTGACTGCCGTCGCCGGGAGATATCTCGCCAATTCCGCCGCGATATTAGGCCCGCTCAGCGCCGCCAGCTTCCAGTCACACACCGGGCCGCGCCCCAAATCCTGCCCATTTCCCAGCACATCCGCGATAATCTGCGTAGGCCGAAAGAGCGTTTCGTTTTCGATTCCTTTTGCTACCGATACAATAGAAACATCCTTCGGCACGAACTCGCGCAGGCGTTTCCAGACCTGGCGCATGTATTGGGTGGGAATGGCGCTGAGGATAAGGGTCGATCCGTCGAAACATTGCCGATCGTTGGCGGTGAGTCGGACATCGCCGGGGATCGTCACGCCGGGGAGCAACCGGGATTGCTCGCGATTCTGGATGAGGCGTTCGATCGATTCTTCAAACGCACCCCAGATGGTGACGCGATGGCCGCCCTGCCGGAGGAGGATGGCGCAAACGGTCGCCATCGCGCCGTCACCGAGAATGGTCACCTGTTCAGGCATTGGTGCCGGTGTTTTACACGTGAGCGTGACGCAAGTCATCCCTCCCGCGGGAGAATGGCGGGATTGGTAATTCACCCCGATTTTTCAGGCAATTTGCCGGCGTTTTTGTCCAATTAATTTCGTTGCAATATATATGAAATGGAAGTATGATATATATTAGTGGCAAAGTTCCTGGAGGGGACGATCGCCACAGACGCACTCATTTTTTTGCCTCTGTCATTTGTTCCCTCCGGCATTTCCTTGCCAGCATCCGTTTCGAGCTTCAGTTCGTTATCGCGGATGGATGTCTATCCTCGGCTGAAGCCAGCGGGTTCACAGGGCGAGACGCCGGAAACGTCTCGGAGGAGAGAAAAATGCTGAGAAAAGACTTGTATCGAGTCAGCTTGCTGGCCGCGGTGCCGGCCATGCTGGGATTGATGGGCGCACCGACGGCACAGGCAGCGTATCCGTTTGATCTGATGACGTTCGACACATCCAGCACGGTGAAAACCACCGCCGACTTCAATCCCCCGCCGATCATCACGCGATACGATTTTGGCGGCAGTGGCCCCAACGCAACCCATTCGACCAGTTGGGACGGCACCGTCGACAACACCGGCAACAGCGGCGGGTCGGTCGTTCAGTCCGTCAATTTCGATACCTCCGCCAACCAGGCGGCTGCATTTACTTTTGACATCACCAATAATCTGCCCGTTCAGGCATCGAACCTGTCGTTCGATATCCGGCTCGCCCCCGGCTCTGCATTCAGCCAGTTGGGCCCCGGCACCAGCGGCGCGAGCAGTGGATTTATGCAAGTGGCCATTCGCGATGGAAGTTATACCTTCACCAACACCGGCAACGTCTTTGTGAATGGCAACAACAGCGGCAGCAATGGATGGAATTTTGGCGATCCCACCTTCTCGGGCACGTCCGACGCGGGAACTTGGGAACACATCAGCATTCCCCTCAGCGGCTTCGACACAGCGGTGCGAGCCATCACGATTCAGGACTTCGACGACAACAACGCGGGCCGCTCATTCAACGGGCCAGTCACCTGGAACATCGACAATATCCAGTTGACCCCAGCGCCCGAGCCGGCATCGCTTGCGTTGCTGGGACTGGGCGTTCCGACGCTGCTGATACGCCGGCGTAAAAGTTCGTAGGACGTTCTAAACACTCGAAAGATCCCTCGTTTCCCATGCTCGTGGCACCTCCGCACCACGGGTATGGGAAACATTGTTTTGGTCAGGCAAATTCGCCGGCTTTCGACGAATACATCTCGCCGACTCACTTTGTTACAATATCGGCATGAAATCCTACGAAGTCATTCGGCAGGCGGTGGATGAGCCGGGCGTTAAATCGGTGGCAGCGGCGCTGAAGGTTTCGCCGGCGCTGATCTACAAATGGTGCGAGCCCCCCGCCGAGGCGGATGATCCGGATCAATCCGGGGCAAAGAATCCGCTCGATCGCGTGCGCGAGATGTACATGCTCACCAAGGACATTCGCCTGGTGCGATGGCTCTGCAACGAGGCCGGCGGGTTTTATGTCTCAAATCCGGTCCCGGAAATCCGCAAAAGCCTCGACGAAACGATCTTCAATGAAACCCGAAGCATGGTGCGCGATTTCAGCGAACTGCTGGAAGCCGTCACCGAATCCGTCGAAGGCGATTCCAACATCGACCCCAACGAAGCCGACGTGATTCGTGAAAAATGGGAAGACCTTAAAGCGTGCGTCGAACGGTTCGTTATCAGCTGCGAGAAGGGGCACTATCACCTGAAGCCCAAAAACCCAAAGAGTGAAGAGAGAAAGTAATTTGGGCGCGATCGATTTAGTTTAGCGGCCTCGCTTGCGAGGCGTGGTGAGACGCGCCCCGCAAGCGGGGCCGCTAAACATCAAGACCGACGCGATTATTACATCAAAAGTATTACTGCGGCATCGGCGGGACTGACGGCGCAGAGAGATCTGTCGTGGGTTGGCTCGCGGCGGCGTTGTGGGCCATTACTTGCTGGAGCATGCGGAGCTGCATCGCCTTGCCGACTTCCTCGGTGGATTTGTATTTTCCCTTGGTCATCTCGTCGGTCACATCGGTGAAGATTTTGGTGCGGTCGCTCATCTGGCCGAGCTCGGCATCGACGTTGTTCGCATTGATCTGCGGG
>DATAPK010000206.1:0-7069 GCA_036265245.1 Tepidisphaeraceae bacterium
CCGGCGCCAATCACATCATCGCCACCCACGGCTACACCCAACAACTATCCCGCTACCTCACCGAGCAAGGCCGAAGCGTCTCCATCTTCCAAACCCGCTTCACCAACGTCGGCGAAGAAGACGAATCCACCGAGGAAACCAATCAACCACCAATCGAAACTAATGACCAAACATAAGAATCACCTACACAACGATGGCGCCTTCTTGTCCCCTCTCCCGGTACGCCGGGAGGGGGTTAGGGTGAGGGTTCGCGCATTCCACGCTCGAACCTCAATCGCCCTCACGACTCGCTTGCGATTTCGCGTCCTTCATCGACAACAACGAACAACTAACAACAAGCAACCAACAACAAGCAACTCCTTCATTCATGTTCATCCGTGTTCATCTGCGGTTTAAATCTCTTCAACCATGCAGCGCTTCACCCAACTCTATCTCGCCCTCGACCGCAGCAATCGCACCAGCGATAAGCTCGAAGCCATGCGCGCTTACTTCCGCACCGCCCCGCCCGAAGATGCCATCTGGGCCGTCTATCTTCTCGCCGGCCGAAAGCTCGGCCGCACCATCACCTCCCGCCAAATGCGCGACTGGGCCAGTGAAGTCTCCGGTTTCGCCCCCTGGATGCTCAACGAATGCTACTCCGTCGTCGGCGATCTCTCCGAAACCCTCTCCCTCCTCATTCCCTTCCCCAACCCCGCTCATCCCGCCCCGCCACTCCACGAAATCGTCGAGCAGCGATTGAAAATAATCGGCAAACTTCCTCCAGCCCAGCAACGTGAAATGCTCATCCAAACCTGGCGTGATTTAACCGTCGATCAACGTTTCATCCTTCACAAACTCATCAGCACCAATTTCCGCGTCGGCGTTTCAAAACAATCGTTAACCATCGCCCTCGCCGAAGTCGCCGGCGTTGAAACATCCGTCATGGCCCATCGTCTCTCCGGCCAATGGTCGCCCCAAACCATGACCATGCACCGACTTCTCGCGCCCATGAGCGAGAATGAACCGCGCGATGCAAACCTCCCCTTCCCCTTCATGCTCGCCCACGCGCTAAGCGACCCGCCAGAATCGCTCGGCGACTTTTCTGACTGGCAACACGAATGGAAATGGGACGGCATCCGCGCCCAAATCATCCGCCGCCAAAACAAAACCGCCATCTGGTCCCGCGGCGACGAACTGATCTCCAGCGGATTTCCCGAATTACTCCAAACCGGCAACGCCCTCCCCGATGGCACCGTCCTCGACGGCGAAATCGTCGCCTGGAACGAATCCACCTCCCGCCCCCAACCCTTCGCCGTCCTGCAACGCCGCATCAACCGCAAAAATGTGGAGCCCAGTTTCTGGCCCGACGTCCCCGTCATGTTCATCGCATTCGATCTTCTCGAACTCGACGCCCGCGACATACGAAACGATCCGCTATCCCTTCGCCGCGCCGCTTTGGAAAATCTCATCGCCAAATTATCCCAGGATCGAAACATCGCGATCTCTCAACCGGTTGATGCCAATTCCTGGGAACAACTCATCGGCCGAATGACCGAATCCCGCGACCGCGCCGTCGAAGGCGTCATGCTCAAGCGCCGCGATTCCCTCTACCACGCCGGCCGTCCCACCGGCCCCTGGTGGAAGCTCAAAGTCCAACCCTACACCATGGACGCCGTTCTCATCTCCGCCCAACCCGGCACCGGCAAACGCGCCGGCCTCCTCACCGACTACACCTTCGGCGTCTGGGACGAAACCAAATCCTCCCTCGTCCCCGTCGCCAAAGCCTACTCCGGATTAACCGACGCCGAAATCGCCGAAATGGATCGCTTCATCCGCTCCCACACCACCGGCCGCTTCGGCCCCGTCCACGCCGTCGAACCCTTGCGCGTCTTCGAACTCGGCTTCGAAGCCATCCAGCGCTCCGATCGCCACAAGTCCGGCCTCGCCGTCCGCTTCCCTCGAATCCTCCGCCTCCGCGACGACAAAAAACCCGCCGACGCCGACTCAATCCAAACCCTCCGCAACCTCCTCGCCACCACCAACGCCCGCACCTGATGCCCAAACAAAAACGTCCAACATCGCAGATGCCCCTTCTTGCTCCCTCTTCCTCCGAGAGAGGGCTGGGGTGAGGGTATTCGGCCCGACAGCGCCCTCTAATTGGTCATTAGAAACTTAGGATTTAATTGGTCATTCTGATTTGGTCATTCGTCATTCCCAAAAAAGAAACCGGGTCTGCGAACTTTCGCAGACCCGGCAAGTTTCAATTCTAATTTCCAGCCAACCACCTCACCCATTCACACCCGTAATCCTCACCTCAAGATACGACTGCTTATGCCCAATCTTCTTGTGATACCCCTTGCGCCTTTTATACTTCTGAATATCAATCTTCGGCCCGTGCGCCACCCCAATCACATCCGCCGTCACCGTCGCCCCCGCCACCAGCGGCGTCCCAATCTTCGGCGTTCCCTCGCCACCAACAAACAGCACGCGATCAAACGTAACGGTCTTGTCTTTCACATTCTCCACGTCGGCCCGATCAATCCGAATCCGATCGCCGCTGGTCACTTTGAATTGCGTTCCACTGTCTTCAATAATCGCGTACATACAATCTCCAATCAGAATTTTGGGAGCGGGAATTCTCACGAAAACCCCCGATATGTCAAGCACCCCCGAAAATCCGCGTTTCCAATCCAAAATCCCCAATCCAAAATCCAAAATCGATTCCCCCCTCCACCAAATTCCCCTCTTTGATACGTTTCACGAATGCGAAAACACTCCCTCCCCGTCACCCAAACCCGCCGCTTCCTCGAGCCCGGCCCCATCGTCCTCATCTCTTCCGCCTACAAATCCGAACGCAACATCATGACCCTCGGCTGGCACATGATGCTCGAATACAACCTCGTCGGCTGCTTCATCTGGGATCAAAACCACAGCGAACAACTCATCCGCCGCAGCAAACAATGCGTCATCAACCTCCCCACCTTCGACATGATCGACACCATCATCGGAATCGGAAACCTCCACGCAACCAAAGATGACAAACTCGACAAATTCCAACGCTTCCACCTCACCCCCACCCCCGCCAAAAAAGTGGCTGCTCCCCTGATCGCCGAGTGCCATTCCAACTTCGAATGCAAACTAATCGACACCAGCCAAATCAAAAAATACAGCCTCTTCATCTTCGAAGTCGTCCACGCCCACGTCACAAAAAATCCCAAATACCCCACGACAGTCCATTATCGCGGCGACGGAATCTTTATGATCTCAGGACCAAACAAGAGCTACCGAAGCAAATTCAAAAAAGTAAATCTCTAAGTTTAGCGGCGACCCGAAGGGGAGCTTCCCCAATAACCTCCATCGTAGCCACCGACGCAAGTCCGCGGACCTCCCCAACACCCACCCGCAGCCCCCCATAATCCAACCGCTCCCTCTCTCGCTTGCGATTTCGCGTCCTTTTCGTCCCAACGCGCAGCGCCCCAAAACCGCAATGCCGCCCGCCAAAAATTCTTCCCCCCCTTTCCAACCCGCCAAGGAGTTTCCCCTCAATTAAGTTGCGCCAAACCGAACTGTTCAGTGAAGAGACGAACCTCCACCCTTTGCCCAAAATTGCCCAAATCTTCCCGTCTCAAAAAACATCCTCTCAACCCCACCACCCAATTGAGACTCACGTGATCTGAACAAACGAACCCACCGGCTGTACCACTTCAGTGGCACTCTTCACTCAGTCCTGCACACCCCTGAAACTCTCCGGCGGTCCCAGATAACTCGCCTTCAATCCCCCCGTATCGATCACCAGCTTCTGCACCACCACCCCCGGATCGACCATCCAGATCTTCAGCATGTGATATCCCGCACCCGAAATCGTGTGCTCCGAAACGATCGTGCGAACATTATCCTCAACACTCTTCTCCCAATCCTTCTGCGAATTCTTCTCCAGGAGATCCACGATCTGCACCGCCTGATCGTCAAACGAAACCCCAAACCGTACCCCTCGCCCCGGCACAAAGTTCAGCGTCGGTGCGACGATCGTGTGAACCTTCAACTTGCCGCGATGAAACAGATACATCGAATACTCAAGACACGGAGAATTTTGAGGCGGGGTCACGCTCCTCAACATCACGCTCGCCGCCGTCACCGGAAAAATTGTCATCGAAGAAAGCGTCCGCCCGTAATCGGCTATTCTTTCCCACCGCACCGAACCCGCATCCACCTTCCGCGAAAAATGTTCCGCCTCAATCGAAAAATACCCATTCGCCTCGACGAATCCCTTCACCGATTCCCTCGCCGGCGACTCGGGGTTAAACACCCGAACCTTCACACTGGTCGAATGATCTTCCTCATCCGGCGTCGCCCCATCGCGACGAACTTTCACCACCGACTGCATCGTGCCGCTCGGCACTTTCGCCCAATCGACGCTCACCCAGATTCGCTGATCCTCGCCGCAAGTCCCATGTTCCTGGTTGACCACAATCCAAGAATCCCCCGGCGACACCGTGAAATTGAACGGCCTGCTTCCGCGATTAAACACATCAATGTAAAAACGCTGCCGGTTAAACACATCGAACGTCGGCAGCGTGATCCCGCCCGGAATGCCCCGCCACGGCGAAATCCGCAGCCCCTCGATCGCGATCCCCAGCTCCGCCCGCTCGGGAACGATCACCTCCGTCACCGCCGGCATCGTGTTCAGCCGCGATTCATTCCAGAACGTGTAACCCAGATGCGTCTGATCCATCAGATGATTCCACTTCCCCCGAGCCAGCGTGCGATTGTAATAATCCGTCATCGCCGCATCCGCGAGAAACAACTCACGCACCTTGCCCGCCAGCGCATTGGTGCTTGCCCTTCCCTGCCCAGCATAAAGATGATGCCGCCCCGCGACAACCTGCATCTCCAGCACATTCGCCGACGCTTTGGTCGGATACAAAACCAGTTGATAAAACGCATCCCGCGCATTCTCCGGCAGCGCGTCGTAAATCCGCTGCGCTTTTTGCACGATCGACTTGAATTCTTCGAGCACTCTTTCGGCTTCGCGATAATGAATCTGGCTGAACGTCTTCTCGGTCAGCAACTCCGGCTTTCGCCGACCATTGTACTTGGTGTATTTCGCAACAATCTCCGCGATCTCATCGGCGTGCTCTTCGCCAAACTCCCGCTCCGCCCATCGCCGCGTGTATTCCGCCAACTGGTCTTTTCCCCAATCCCCCGGCCGCCACGCCATCCGCAGAAAAAACTCAATCGGAAATTCCATCGGCTTCAGATCGCCGACATTCACGATCCAGATCTGCGTCGCCCCATACTCCACCGCCAGGTTCATCTGCTCCCAGATCTTGGTGATGGGCACCGTGTTGATCCATTTGTACGACCGCGGATCGCCGACATAATCAAAGTGATAATAAATCCCCGCCCCGCCGGTGCGTTCACGCTCCGTCTCCGTCGGCAATCGACGGATATTTCCAAAATTATCATCACACCACAGCAGCGTCACATCATCCGGAACGCGCATCCCCTTCTCGTAATATTCCTGCACCTCTTTGTAACACGCCCACAGCTGCGGCACCTTGGTCACATCCGGATTGATCTGCTTGGCGATAATCTCGCGCTGATCCGCAACGATCTTCTGCAGCAGCGCAACGTTGGCCTCCTCCGACATCGGCTCATCCCCATCGCCGCGCATCGCCAGCGAGATAATGCTTTCAAAATCCTTATTTCGCTTGGCCCCCTCTTCCCAAAACGCATGCAAGACTTCTGCATTCCGCGAATAATCCCAGGGCCCCTTCCCATATCGCATCCATTCCTTATGCGCCCGCAACATCGGCTCGTGATGCGAGGTACCCATGACGATGCCATATTCATCCGCGAGTTTCGCGTTCAGCGGATCATCGTCATTAAACGCCGCATCCCACATCGCCGGCCAGAGAAAATTCCCCTTGAGCCGCAGCAGCAGTTCAAACACCTTGGTGTAAAAACGATGATTAAACCCGCCAAATTTCTCATGCACCCACGCATACAGCGCCGGCCGCTCATCGTTCAAAAAAATCCCCCGATACTTCACCCCCGGCGACCCCTGGACATACCGCCCCGCCTTCACAAACAGCGCATCACACTGCTGCACCGGCACATCCGCCCACCAAAACCACGGCGAAACGCCAATCTGCTCAGAGAGATCATAGATGCCAAAAATCGTCCCGCGCTTATCACTCCCCGCGATCAGCAGCGCGCTGCGGACGCCGGGAAACGGATCAGCCACCACCTGAACAACAAACGATTCCCACTTCCCTGTGATGTCGCTGACATCAATCTTCTTCTCGCTGATCAATCGATCGATCAGCGCACTCTTGCCGATCGTGCCGACAACTATCACATTCTTTTCGAGTCCGCCAACCTCATGCAAAATCGCCGGAGAAAGATTGGAGACACGACCGACATCCGCCTGCAAATCCGCGACGGCGCGCAGCACGCCCGCATGATCCGATGGATCAACGCAAATCGCCGCCGCCCTCTTTCCATGGACGACAGGGAAACTTCCGTCGCGAACAACATCCTCAACATATTGAACGGATGCAAGCGATCTTCTCATTCCTCAGCTCCCAGGCTCTTCAACCCCGCCCGCAAGAACCCCAGCGCAAACGCCATCCCCGCGTGCCACGGCGCAGCGCAACTCATCTGCGGCGCATGGTCGGGAATGATGACGCCAGCAAAATTGTTTCGCTTGAGAATTTGCAACACGCGAAGCACATCCACCTCGCCGTCGTCGATAAATGTTTCTTTATAAAAAGGCACCTTATCGCGCACGTTTCTCAGATGCACATAAGCGATTTTCCCCTGCCGGCTGTAGTCATCCACCGCTTCATACAAATCGCCCTCCGTCATCTCCGCCAGGGTGCCGACGCAAAATTCGAGGGCATTTTGCTTGCTGTGTTTCAGATCGATCAGCTTCTGATAAAGCTTCGGCTGATAAACCAATCGCGGCTGAGCGCGAACCATCGGCATCGGCGGATCATCCGGATGCGCCGCCAGCGTCACGCCGGATTCTTCAGCGACGGGGATCAGCGCATCAAGAAAATCTTTCACACGCTGCCAAAGCTCTTCC
>DATAPK010000207.1:0-10433 GCA_036265245.1 Tepidisphaeraceae bacterium
TCCGGTGGTCGGCCGGTTGTTGTGGATCTTCGATTCGTTTCCCGTGCGGGTCTGCAAATTCAAGAGGGCCCCGGCCCACAAGCTCTTCCGCGGCATCGCCGCCTACGGACGCGATCCAACCGCCGGCTCGGAGTTCGCCAACGGACGGGAGGGATTGATGTACGGCTTCCATGTGCATCTGTGCTGCTGCCAGTACGGCCCGTGCCTGCGGTTCGACGTGGCGCCGGCGAATGTCACCGACTGGCCGATGGTGCTCTAACTTCTGCCCCGGGAAGGTGACGCGTCGGACATCCCGCTGGAAGGCGTGGTCGGTTTGGGAGATGGCAATTACTGGAAACCCGATGGCCGCGCGGGGTTGCGGAACAAGGGATGGGAACTGATCGCCTCCCTTCGCAAAAAGAGCTACGACCCCACGCCGCTGGCTTCGAAGATCATCGGCCGGTTACGTCAAATCATCGAACCGGTGATTGGACAACTGGCCGCCCGCTTCAACTGCCAACGCACCTGGGCACGAGACCTGTGGCATCTGACGAATCGACTGACGCGAAAGCTCCTGAGTCATACTGCCGCCGTCTTGATCAACTACCGCCACGGCAACCCGATGCTCGAACTGGACCGCTTGGTTACCGACAAATGAAAACACGCACACGGCGTTAGTTGGTAATTTCGACCTGACAACATCGATTTGCTGCCGCTTGAGCGGAGCAAAGACAGGCGATCCTGCGGCAGTCAACGCCCGAAGCGGCTTTACGGCCGCGGGGAGCCTGTACAATTTGAGGCTGCGGCAGGATCTGTCTTGTCCGCCTGCTGGGCGATGGGGGCGAAATCCGGCTAAAAATGTGTGCCTGGGTTGCGGGGAATTCAAATTTTCTTGAATTCTGGTTACTGCTTCGCGCAATGCATTTGCCAGTGGATTCGCGGACATTTGACTTCGGATTTTCATCGTTCACAATATCTCTGCCGTCTGCACGTTTCCCCGGTTGGGTTCCCCCCCTCCCAACCACCGTGCGGCGGCATTTTTATGCGCTAACCTGTTTAGAGTAATTAACGGCAAATATGGGCAAGGATATATGCGCTTCTGAAGAAGTAGTTTTCACAGAACTATTTTACGGAGGGGCAATCATGCTAAATCGCCGCCAGCAGCACGGCACGGCAACGATCCCGCTGCATCGCCCGGGGTTCGCGGGCCACGCGTCGCTGAAGTTCGTACAGATCATCATCGCAGTGAAGAATTACCTCCATGTCGATTGCACCTCCAAAAAAGATGCAAATCAAAATGCCATGAACAACGCTCCAGCGCAACCGAACCATCGCCGAACTTGCGCGTGAATTTATCAGGAACCGTATAAGTTGCGTGATCAGCGATTTGAATGAGACCCGGATCATTTCAGCATCGTGCGGGCTTTCACGTCGAACTCGACTGCTCGGTGGACGTCGCCGGCCGAGAAAGTTCTTCAGAACGACCCAAAGTGCACCAACACCTGCCTCGGGCACCACGGTAATCGTGATCGCCACGTCGTTCCCGTCGCCGGCTCGGCCGGCGGCGCGGTTCCGGAGTTGATTGTGTACGCGGGGCCGGCGAACAGCTTCGTGCCGGGGTCAAAGACGCTGAGACCGAGTCGCCGCTGTAGGAGCCGCACGGGGATCACGGATCGCATGGTCGTGATCGACCACAGCATGCCGCCCTCACAGCTCCGCCGATGGCGCCGGTCGCGGGAGAACGGGATAAAATTATGATATTTTGTTGCCGTCGATCGCCTCGCCAGTTACGATCCGACACGGGACAGTAGAACGTACGGGACACATATCGCACAGGTGGCAGAAAAATGAAATATCGCTCGAAATCGGCGCGCAGCCGACGGCTCTCGAATCGTCGCGCTGCAAAGGGCCTCCGCTTCAACATGATCGAGTCACTGGAAGCGCGGACACTTCTTTCAGTCAACCTCACGCCCCTCGCCTCCGGGCTCAACTCCGAACTCGGCTTGCTCGCCACGCAACTCAAGACGACTGCTTATCACAACGCCGTCCCGCTGCTCGGCACCCAGTTGCAGACCCTCACAGAGGCCGACACGATCTCCAAATATCGCCCGCTCCTCGTCAACGCCGTCACCGGGAAGACCACCGTAGCCGATGTCCGCACCGCCGTTTACAACACGCTGAAAACCGCGAATCTCCTCGGCGATTACAACGGAACCGGCGGCGTCACCATCGACGATGTCACCACCGTCGAAGCCAGCGGCGCAGCCCAGTTCACTCTCATGGTCAGCGGAACCACCTCGGCCACCGTCTCGCAGGCGCTCAACCTTGCGCTGCCAGGCCTGCCCCTGCGCACAAAAACCGCTCTACCCCTCCACGTCTTCATCAACTTCGTGCAGAATCTTTCCTTCGGCATCAACGCCGGTGGCTTCTTCCTCGACACCACCAAGACCGTCCAGGCGATCCCTTCCCTCAACGGCGGCGCTAGCCTGCCCAAGGGCACGCTCGTCTCAAGCATCACCGCCGCCTACGCCAACAACCCCACCTTTCCCGTGGATGTCGGCCTGCTCCACGGCAAGGCCACACTCCTTTCCACCGACACAACCTTCACTGGCGCCTTCGCACTCAAGGCCGGCACCAAGCTCAACGACCTCAACCTCGGCGGCACCCTTACCGGAGAAGCCCTCGCCAAGCTCCAACTCGCCATCGGCCTCACCTCCGACCCCAACAAGAACGCCGCCGCCGCCGCCATCACCAGCAACTTAAGGCTCGATATCACATACAACGCCGACGACACCAAGGCGGCGCCGGAACTCTTCGGAAACTTGGCCAACCTCGAGTATTACAACGTCAATCTCCGCGTCGGCAGCCTCGTCAGCGACGTCCTCTCTCCATACTTCTCGCACCTGCAAAGCGTCACGAGCATACTTGAGCCGGTCGTCACCATTCTCACCGCGCGCATCCCCGGCATCAGCGACATCACCGAATACGCCGGCCTCGGCGAAACCGACTTGATCGACCTCCTCTCACTCGGAAGCAGCGGCAGCCAGTTCTGGCACCTCGCCAGCGAAGCGATCGACATCATCGGAAAACTCAACTCCATTCAAAGCAGCACCGACGCCAATCTCATCCCACTCGACGGCTTCAAGATCGAAGGCTTGGCCAATTACAAGAAGCTCGTGTCCGGCAGCGTCGATTTCACCAAGATCGGCCAGGACCTCACCACCCTGACCCCCACCAAGCAAGGCGTTAATCTCGATCTCGATGGATTAATCGCCAAGGTAAAGGCGGATGGCGAAGGCGTACTGACCTCTCTCCTCGGTAACAACATCAAGGGCAAGACCGGCGTCAAGTTCGACATGCCGATCCTTGACGACCCAAAGGGCTCGATCTTCAAAATGCTTCTCGGCCAGCAGACCGATCTGGCGAACTTCCAGGCCACGCTCACGCTCGATCCGCACATCGACATCCCCTTCGGCATTCCCAACCTGTTGGCAATCGTCCTGAAAGGCGAATTGAAAGTCGATGCAAACCTGCGATTCGCCTACGACACCTTCGGCCTGCAGGAACTCGCCACCGAGTTCGCCAGTGGAGCGTCGGCGCACGCCGGCGATCTGTTCGACGGTTTCTACGTTGACAAAAAGACGAGCCTCAGCATTAAACCTTCGCTTTCACTGCTCGGCGAGATTCCAGGCGTTTTCGTCAAAGGCGGCTTGACCGGTGTATTCTCACTGAAAGCCGATGCCTCCCTGCCTCCCAAGGTTCGGCCATTCGCCGCCAGCTTCAAAGGCGACTGCCTGTTCGACGTCGACGGAGAAATCGACGCCGTCGCCTCGCTGAACATCGGCATCGACGGGTCCGCGACGATCTGGGGGCACCACTTCGACTTTTTCACCACCATTGTGTCGGGCAGCGATAAGCTGATCGACTTCGCTCCCAACACCTGCCTTGGACTTTCTGGATTCACCACGCCCCCGCCCCCTCCCGTGCTCGCCGGAATCGATTCAAATAACCACCTCGTGCTCTACGTCGGCGTCGACGCGGGTAAGCGCAAGAACGTCAGCACGACCGACACCGCCGAAAAGTATGTCGTTGGAATATTGGCCGGCCAGGGCGGCGTGGTCGGCGTCACCGCCTTCGGCTACACGCAGACTTTTCCCAACACCTTCAGCGCCATCGTCGTCAACGACGCCGGTGCCGGAAACGATTACATCGACATCCTCAACCTGACCGTCCCCGTCTCCCTTACCGGCGGCGCAGGCGATGACACCCTCGTCGCCGACACCTCCGGCGGCGCAACGCTCCATGGCGGCATCGGCAACGACAAGCTCGTCGGCGGCAAGGGCGCCAACGTCGAGTTCGGCGAGGACGGCAACGACTCCGAATTCGGCGGCCCCAAAAACGACTTCCTCGACGGAGGCGTCGGCAACGACATGCTCAACGGCTACGCCGGCAACGACTCCGAATTCGGCGAGGTCGGCAACGACCTGATCGACGGCGGGTTTGGCAACGACAGCCTCTACGGCGCCGATGGCGACGACACTATGCAAGGCGGCGCGGGCAATGACAAACTACAGGCCGACGCAGGCAACGATTTCGCCACCGGCGGCTACCTCATCCGCTCCGAAACCAACGACCCCATCACCACCACCTACGACGACAGCATCTCCGGCGGCGACGGCGCCGACACCCTTCTCGGCGATTTCGGTAACGACACCATCGACGGCGGCGAAGGAACCGACGCCATCGACGGCGGGGCCGGTGACGACTCACTCTCCGGCGGCGCCGGCACCGACAACGACACCATCGCCGGCGGCGAAGGAAATGATTACCTCGCCGGGCTCGGTGGCAACGACAATCTCGAAGGCGACCTCGGCAAAGACACCATCGACGGCGACGCACTCGGCGACACCGTCGGCGGAAACGATGTCATCTACGGCGACGTCATCATCTTCCTGCACAACGGCATACTTGTTGGCCCCGCCCTCGGCGGCGACGCCGACTCCATCACCGGCGGCAATGGAAACGACACCATCTTCGGCCAGGGCGGCAACGACGTCCTCAAAGGCGACGACGCCAGCGGCCCAGGCGGCAACGACTCCATCCACGGCGGCGCCGACAACGACACCATCTGGGGAATGCAAAAGTCCGACACTATCAACGGCGGCTTCGGCAGTGACGACCTCTGGGGCAACATGCCCTCGCAATCCAAGCCTCCCACCCAGCCGCTCGATGACAAGGCCATCGACCTCGTCACCTACGCCGATCGCACCGAAAATCTCACCCTCTCCATCGACGATGCCCCCAACGACGGCGCGGCGGGCGAGAAGGATAACATTCATCTCGACATCGAAAACGTCACCGGCGGCAGCGGCGACGACCAGATCACCGGCGACTCCAAAAAACAAGCCAGCGGCAACTTCAACGTCATTACCAACGGCGTTAACGTCCTCGACGGACAGGCCGGAAACGACACGCTCTTCGGCCTGGGCGGCAACGACACCCTCACCGGCGGCGCCGGCAACGACCTGCTCTCTGGCGATGCGGGTAACGACCTGCTCGTCGGCGGCGCGGACAACGATACCTACGCTTTCGCCGACCCGACATCGTCCGAAACTGATCTCGTCAACGAACTCGCCGGCGGCGGAAACGACACGCTCGACTTCTCCGCAACGACAATCGGCCTGACCGTCAAGCTCACCTCCGACGCCCTGGCGCTCAGCGCCACCCGCGCCGTCAACACCCAAATTGCCGGCTCCTCGGCCCAGATCGAAAATGCCACCGGCGGCGCGGGCAATGATCACATCTTCGGAAACGCCGCCGCCAACCGCCTCATCGGCAACGCCGGCAAGGACACCCTCTCGGGTCTGGCGGGGAATGACACCCTCACCGGCGGATCCGAAAGCGACAGCCTCCTCGGCGGCGATAACAACGACACTTTCTTCGCCGCCGACTCAACCGCCGACACACTCGACGGCGGCAACGGAACCGACTCGATCGGGTCGAGCGATTCGATCGATCATAAGACAGCGATTCCCTGATCGAACCTGCCACGGTTCGAGCCTCAGGGAATGAGTTCCTGCATTTCGCCGCGGTGTCGAATACGAACAGCGGGCGTTGTCCAGTTGCTCGGAGGCGGCGTTGAGTTTACGCAGTCGCTAAATAACACGGCGGGCGCGGCGTCGCAAAAAAGGTGAATTCCTCTGATTTAGCACATTGGGAGGAGTTCGCTCCGTCACCCGAAAGGTCGTTTGCTAAAGGCCGCAGATGGTCGCTGCTCCGAACGAGGAGCGAGTTCAAATCCCTGTCCCTTGCTGCCGAGAACCCGTTGCTTTGAATTGATGGGAGCCAAGTCATCTGTACTAATAGTGGCCGCTACAAGCGCCTGTCCGACGGGTCTTTAGCGAAAATTCTAATTGCACACCGCGTTGTGCGCATTTTTGATTGGAGCCAGCGGGACACCAATAGAACTTTTCCTGAGCGGCATACGCGATATTTCTTCAAAAACGATGGTGAAACTGCTTTCATTCCACGTTGTGCCCAAACTCGACGCTTAGTGGTCATGCAGCGGCAAAATAATGCCGCCCAGCCGAAATTCACGATCCGCAGCCGAGGTCTAATGATGAGCGTCGAACAGGCTCTTACCCGTTAGGACGCGCACGGTGGCCGAATCAATCAATGTGACCGGCGGCGAGCAGGGCAATGCGATGATGGACCTCGGAGTCGAATCCAGTATCTGCCGAGGCATGAGCAACGGTCACAACCTTCCGTGGCGATTTGCACTTTCAGCATCTTGCATCTCTTATGGGCGCACTCCGGATCGCGCTGCCTAATAAGGGCCGAACTTCGTCGGTGTTGAGATAGAACCGATCGAATCGAGATTTTCAAATTCGGCTCGAAGTTGCGTTATCATATCGTTGTTTTTGTTACACTGTAATCCTATGGGGAAATATCCTTCGAAAATTCATCGGCTTCTCAAACTCATTCATTTCATCAGCGGCCATCGCGGGGTATCGATGCGGGAGTTGGTGCGCGAATTCGAATGTCATGAGCGTACGCTGTTTCGCGATCTTGGACTTCTGAATGAAATTGGCATCCCTTGCGTTCATGACCCCGAGAGCGGGGGATATGTGATCCGCAAGGGCTTTTTCATGCCGCCGGTGCAATTGACCTTTGAAGAAGCGATGGCGCTTTCGATCCTTCTCGAACATATCCCTCGCGATGGACAGATCCCCTTCTTCGATACTGCCCGTCAGGCGATCCATAAAATCCGAAGCCAATTGTCCGAAAAAATCAAGGAAGAAATCGCCCCGCTCGATGGTCACGTCATAGTTGACTTAGCGCGAAGTGGTGGCGACGACGGCGCGAAGGACGTCTACGAGACTGTCCGCCAGGCGATTCAAACAAAGCGAATCATGCGCTGCCGCTATGATGCAGTGAAATCCGCACAGGAAGCAGCACACGATGAAACCTTCGACTTAAAACCATATTTGTTATGGTATTGCCAGCGCGCCTGGTACGTCGTCGGTCATCGCAGCGACCGTAACGAAGTGCGAATGTTGAAGCTGAATCGTTTCGATTTCATCCAACTGACCGATCGGCCCTACGCCATCCCTGATGACTTTGCCCTTCGCGAGCATCTCGGCCACGCATGGCGCATGATCCGCGGCGACAAACGGCATCGGATCGTCATCCGCTTCGAAAAAGGATTCGCAGACACCGCCAGCGAAACTCGCTGGCATCCCACGCAAAAGGAAAAAGAACTGCACGACGATGGCGGCATTACGCTGAGCTTCGAGATCGACGGCTTGGATGAGATTGTTTGGTGGGTGCTGGGCTATGGCCCAAACGCAACTGTCCTGGAACCAAAAGAATTGGCCGACCAAGTCCGCGACCTCGCCCAAGCCACGGCCCGGCGATATGCCGGGTCGTGACAAGGCGCTTCAATGGGGCGCGCCCGGTTGAGCGCGGAAGGACGGTGTCCCCTGCTCGGAACAGGTTCACAAAGCCTGCTTAAATTGGGCCGAGCGTGGCTAGTGATACTATGTGAAACTGTTTCAATATGCAATATGATGGTGATGCTGTGTGAATCTGTCCCTTTAAGAATCATAAATTTTAGCTTGCAGTATTTACCGATATCCATTTACATATAAAAAGTACTGGAGACGGTTGTAGAGAACCGTCTCCAGCATAGCTCGACGGCGATGTGCATCGCCGCGAAATTAACGGCGTCCAACCTAAGAGAGAGGACACGCGTCACATGGATTCTATTCTTAACGAAGCTTATTACCAAATCGGTATTTATTTGGACCGATTACCTTACCCCCCTTCATTCGAAGAGCTTCGCGCTTTGGTCGAACGATTGTCTGGTAAGCAAATAACTTTGAGCGATCTGTGGGCACGACTACTCCGTCTCCGAAAAGACGGAGAACTCATTCGTCTAGGAAGATAGCGAATCGCTATCAGGCTTTCGCCATCTTCCGACATACATAAGTAAAAGTTTTTCACTATTTCACTGACACCACGTTGTCAGTGACCCTCGCTAATCTCCCCCGCATGCCTCAGCAAGGCTTCGGCGGAGCCGGGGTTGGGTTTCGATCTCTGGAGCGGGCGATCATCTGGTGCTTTGTCCGCACGGCGCGGGATGACCGGCTGGCGAAGGCTGCCGGTCGACCGCTGGCGGGACGAAATGTGGGCAGGCTGTTGCTTCGACGACTGGGAATGGTGCTCGATCGACCGGTGAGGTTACAAGAATTGGACATGATTCATATCGCGGCGAAGGGCCGGGTAAGGGAAGGCGAATGAAGATGGAATTTGAAGAGGGCTTTGAAAAGTTGACGGGATTTGCCCCGCTTGGATGGCAGACGCGACTGTACTCGCGATTTGTTGCGGATGACCCCAAAGGCTTTCCCCGACGGCTTGATATTCCAACCGGTCTTGGCAAGACATCGATTCTCCCGATCTGGTTGCTCGCCCGGGTTGATAACCCCAAACTGCCGCGACGGCTGATCTATGTTGTCAATCGGCGAACGATCGTTGACCAGGCCACGCGCATTGCCGACGAACTGAAAGAAAAATGGAAAGGAAAAACACTTCACGTCTCCACGCTTCGCGGCGAACGCGAAGACAATGGCGATTGGAAGCGCGATCCCACCGCACAGGCCATCGTCATCGGCACGGTCGATCTGATCGGCAGTCGTCTGCTCTTTAATGCGTATCGTGGCTCGCGATGGCACAAATCTTTTGAGGCAGGGCTGGTTGGACAAGACTCCCTGATTGTCCACGACGAAGCGCACCTTACCGGCCCATTCGACGCCTTATTGGATCGCGTTGTCGAATTACAAAACCTTCACACCCGCGAGCTAATTGCACGTCCAATGCGTGTCTTGTCACTGTCGGCAACGACCATTCCGGCAAAAACTGAAGAGGATGTTTTTAAATTGATCGATGAAGATCGGCAAGAAGCGCTTGTCAAAAAGCGACTGGAATCACATAAGCGGATGACGATCGAAGAACTGGCGGGAAAAAAGAAATTGCCGGAGCGAATCGCGGAGTTGGCGGGTGAATATAAAGACTCGGCGGTGCGGGTCCTGGTCTTCGTGCAATCCCCGGCCGATGCGAGTGCGGTCGCGACCGCCATTAAGAAATTGATTGGAAAGGGGGGAGAGAAAGATCGCGTTGAAATATTGACGGGAACGATTCGTGGCTACGAACGGGATGAACTCGTCGGAAAGCCGGTGTTCAAGCATTTCATCGAACGGCAACAGCTTACTAGCGGTGCGGTCTACCTGGTTTGCACATCCGCTGGCGAAATTGGTGTGGATTTCAATGCGGATCACGCGACTTGCGATCTTTCCACGCTCGATTCGATGATTCAACGGCTTGGCCGAGTCAATCGCCGCGGCGAGCAGAGTGACACGCGGGTTCGCGTCGTCGTCGAATTCAAGTCCAAAGCCGGCAAGCTCGATCCGCAGCGGAAAGTCACGCGAACGCTACTTGAATCACTTCATCACGACGAGCAGGGGTACGATGTGAGTCCGCTCTCGCTTCGTTCGCTAATTGAGAAACCGCAATATCCGAAAGCGCTAACGCCTGAGCCGCAAAAAATCAAACTTCAGTCGATGACGCTCGATGCGTGGGCGCTGACGAGCATCATGGAAGATTGGCCAATCGCAGCGGAGGTTGAGCAATATCTGCATGGGATTGTCGAGGAGAATGGTCGCACGGAAGTCGCTTGGCGAAGTGAGCTGGATTGGATAGCAGACTACTCCATTGATGAAGACTCGCTCAATCGGCTATTCGATCAATATCCATTGAAGCCGCGAGAATTGCTGAGTGACCGGACGGATCGGGTGGCCGAACTGCTGATGAAGATCAGGCAAACCGTTCCTGACCCACGTATCTTAATCGTGGGGAAGGAAGCATCGTTCATCGACTGGAGCAAGGTTCGTGACGAG
>DATAPK010000208.1:0-10241 GCA_036265245.1 Tepidisphaeraceae bacterium
GGTTTTTATCGCAGGCGTTCGTCGGATAGAGTTTGATCAGTGATTAGCCCTCCTCAACAGCCTTCGCTTTCTCTGCGTATCGGGGTTCCGTTGTTGTTGCTGGGATTGGCGCTGGCGGTTTTTAGCCCGCTGTCTCATGCGGAGTTTGTTCACTGGGATGATTATCAAACCGTCGCCAGCAATTCGGCGATGAACCCGGCGACGCTGGATGTGGTGATGCAATATTGGTCGCCGTGGCATGCGAAGATGGATCTTTATGCGCCGGTGACTTATTCGCTTTGGGGAATTCTGGCGGCGATCTCGCCGCGGCAGACGCCGACGGCGGAGGGATTTACTTTGTCGCCGGCGTTGTTTCATTTGGCCAATCTGCTGCTTCATGCGGTGTCGGCGATCATTGTGTGGCAAATTCTGCGGCGCCTGGTTCAGAATCATCTGGCGGCGCTGGCCGGGGCGGTGCTTTTTCTGGTGCATCCGGTGCAGGTGGAGGTGGTGGGGTGGATCTCGGGCGGGAAAGATGTTCTGAGCGGGATGTTGTGTCTTTTGGCGTTGCGGATGTATATCGATTTTGCGCAGGCGGGGGATGGAAAATCGCAAAAAAAATATGTTGCTTATGGAATTGCGACGATCGCGTTTGTGGCTGCGACGCTTGCTAAGCCGCAGGCGGTGGCGTTGCCGCTGGTGGCGGGGGTGATTGATGTGCTGTGGCTTAAGCGGAATTTGAAGACCGCAGTGACGGGTTTGTTGCTTTGGTTTGCGTGGTGTATCCCGGTAGCGTTGATCGGCCGGACGGTGCAATCGGCCAATTTGCTTTATTCGCCGGTGTGGTTCAGGCCGGTGGTGGCGCTCGATGCGATCGCATTTTATCTTGGAAAAATATTCTGGCCGGCAAAATTGATGGCGGATTATGGCCGAAGCCCGCAATGGTTGATTGTATCTCCTGATCGGTTTTGGACGTGGATCGTGCCTGTGATGGTGATCATTGTGTGCATCGCCGTGCAGCGACGAACCTGGCGGCCCCTGGCGATCATCTTTTTATTCATCGCCGCGCTCGCGCCGGTTCTGGGCATTCTTCAATTCGATTTTCAATCGTATTCCACCGTGGGGGATCATTATCTTTATCTGGCCATGCTCGCGCCCATTTTGGCGGTGGCGTGGGTGGTTGCGCAGTTTGATTGGAAGAAATGGATTGCCCCGGCGCTGCTGATCGTGGCCGCTTGCGCCATCGCGAGCAATCGCCAGTGCGGGGTTTGGCGTGATACAGAGACGCTTTTTCAGCATAACTACGAACTGAATCCATCGAGCCTCGCGGCTGAAACCGTGCTGGGTGTTTACTGGAGCGAGCACGGCAATCCCAAGTTCGCACTTCAATTGCTCGCTGAAGCTGTTCGGGATCATCCAAACATCGGCCTATCGCATTTCACGTATGCCAATGTGCTGATGAAGCAAAACCTGATGGATCAATCGCTGAGCGAATACCGGCAGGCAATTACTCTGACACCAACCAAGGCGAGGTATTACACGAACTTTGGGGTGGCGCTCGGTAAATCCGGGCATCCCGATCTGGCGATGGCCGCGTTTCAGAACGCCGCGGGGTTGGACCCGAGCGATTCGGCCAATTACGAGAATGCTGCTATTACATTGCTTAAGGGCGGGCAAGTCGATCGGGCGCGCTGGTTTCTCAACCGCGTGCTGGAACTTGATCCATCGCGGGCCGATGTGCGCCAGCTTTTGCAATCGCTTCCGACGACGCGGGGCGGCGCGGGGTGATTTATTGTCGCCAAAAATTTGCGATGCAAACATATCGATTGGCGGTGCGTGCGATGTTGGTCCGTCGACAGGGGCTTTCGATGATCGCGCAGTCACGATAAAGTGAGGCGTAGTGAATGATCTCCGTTCGCCTGCATTTCCGCCTTGGATGCGATGGATCAGCCCGCTGATTCTCCTCTTCCTGGTGCTGGGCGTTTTTAGTCCGCTGCTGAAATGTGATTTTGTTGATTGGGACGATCGCGAAACGATCGCGCTCAATCCCGCCTTTAACCCGCCGAATTTTGGCGAGATCGCCCATTGCTGGTCGGTGTCGAATCCGCAGCGCAGCCTCTATGTGCCGCTGACTTACACGATGTGGGGCGTTCTCGCGGAGATTTCGCCGCGAAATGCACCCGATGAAAATGGCATCACGCTGTCGCCGGCGCGATTTCACCTGGCCAACATCTTCATGCACGCTGGGAGCGCAATCATCGTGCTATGGATGCTTCGCCGCCTGGTGCGGGATGAATTCGCGGCGATGGTTGGAGCGTTGGTTTTTGCAATCCATCCGATGCAAGTGGAAGCGATCGGCTGGATTTCGGGCGGCAAGGATGTTTTGAGCGGGTTTCTGAGCCTGATCGCGCTGTGGATGTACATGGATTTCAGCTATCGCTCCGGGCAGGCGCGGGCGATTCGATCGTGGCGATGGGTGAGCTATTCGATCGCCACCGCCGCGTTCATTGGGGCGATGCTGGCTAAACCGCAAGCGGTGGTGGTGCCTGTTATTGCGATTGCGTTGAGTTTGATTCTGCCGCGAGGAGATGCCCGCCGTGCGTTGCCATGGCTGATTCTCGCGATTCCGTTTGCGATCATCGGCCGGCATGTGCAGCCGGCGGTGCAGGTGGTTTCGCCTTTTTTGTTCCGGCCTGTGGTCGCGCTGGATGCGCTGGCGTTTTATTTCGGCAAATTGTGCTGGCCCTTTCGGTTGGCGGTTGATTACGGTCGCAATCCGCTCTGGTTGATGCAATCCCCAGATCGCTTTCTGAGCTGGGTCGTTCCGATCGTCGCGTTGGCAGTCTGCGTGAGATATCTTCGCCGCTCGCCGTGGATGCTGGTGGGAATGCTGATGTTCGTCGCGGCGTTGCTTCCTGTCCTTGGACTGATCCCATTTGAATTCCAGCAATATTCAACCGTCGGAGATCACTATCTCTATGTTGCGATGTTTGGAATCGCATTCGTGCTGGCTCACGCTCTTGCGCCATTGAGAACGACCAACTGGATTGCACCGGCGGGAGTGATTTTGGTTGTGCTTATCGTCCTGGCCATCCGTCAAACTTTTTATTGGCAGAACACCCTGCAGCTTTTTGGGCACACATTAGAGGTGAACCCGTCAAGTCTCGCAGCCAACAGCACGCTGGCGTATTACTGGGTGGAGCATCACGACGATACACAGGCGGCAGCTTATTTTGATCAGGCGGCGCGAGAGCATCCCGAATCGGCGGTCAATCATTTTGATTATGCGAATCTGCTGAGCAGGGCGGGCATGCTGAATGAAGCGATCGAGCAGTATCAACAAGCCATTGCGCTGGAGCCTGAAAATGTTTCGTTTCTTCTGAACGGGGGCGTGGCGCTGGCGAGGGCGGGGCGGTCGGAGGATGCGCTGGCGGTATTCAAAAATGTGGCCACGATCGCGCCTGAAAATGCCGACGCCTGGCAGGATGCCGGGCTGGTGTTTGAAAAAGTCGGCCAGATCGAATCGGCGCGGCAATCCTTCTCCAATGCGCTTCGACTTGATCCCAATCACGAAGTTTCACGGCGACATCTGGAGGCGCTGCCAACCAGCCGCCCCGCCGGAACCTGACGTGCAAGAGTTTGGAACTTGCCCGCTTTGCCGATGAGTTCTACGATGGCGTTACACACTGGCAGGAGACACCTGATGATGAAACGATGGCTCTTTGGCGCGGCGATGGCACTGATGAGCGTGAGCGTCGTCGTTGCCAAGCCCGGCGTCGTTGTCACCAATACCGGGGCGAAATACGACGGCGACATCACTGAAAAGGGCGATCAATACATCATCAATATTCACGGCGTCGATACGCTGGTCCCGCGAGACAGCGTTGCTTCAGTGGCATATTCCTTGCCGTTCGATGACGAATTTGCCGATCGCATGTCGAAGCTGGCCGCGAACGATATTCACGGACGAATTGCGGTGGCGCGGTGGGCGTTCAATCAGCATCAATATGCCAAGGCCCGCGAAGCGCTGGATTCGGCCCAGGCGATCGATCCGAACAATCGCGAGGCGTTCGATCTGCAAAACCTGATCACCAGCCAGCTTCGTCTGGAGCAGAGCAAGCCGCCGGTTGCGGCCGCGACGCAGCCGGTGCCGCTGAATCCGATCGACACCAATCAGCGGTTGCTCTCGAACAACGACATCAACATCATGCGGCAAAAGGAGCTTCTGCCGGGCGATCACGTGAACGTTCGCTTTGAGAACAATGTCGATCGGCGATTTGTTGAGTACGCCAAGCTTCCGTTCAATCAATTTAATGCGCTGCTGCCGGTGGATAAGGCGCTGATGATCCTGGCGCAGGGCGATGAGACGATGAAGCCGAGCGTTAAGATCTTGAATGATCCTGATTCGATCGTGGTCTATCGGCGGACGGTCGAGCCGAGCGTGCTGAATGGATGCGCCGCATCCAACTGTCACGGCGGCCCGAACGGCGGCAGTTTGATTCTGTATAACCCGGCCGACAACGAAGCCAAAAGCTATACCAATCTTTATATTTTATCGCGATACAAGATGAAGTTGGACAACGCCAAGAACGCAGGGACTTTTGTTTCGTCCATGCACAAGATGATCAATCGCGGCGAAGGCGTGCAATCGATCTTGGCGCAGCTCTCTTTGCCGCCGCAGATTTCGGCGCTGTATCATCCCAGTGTCCCGGGCTACAAGGGGATTTTTAACAATGCGCTCGATCCACGGTTCCGGCAGATCGTCGAGTGGATGGATCATTCACTGAAGCAGGATGAGCCTGATTACGGGATTAAGTTTGATCCGCCGCGAACGGTAACGACCGCACCGGCGAGCAGGCCGGCGCCATGATCTCACCGATTTTATTTCTCGTCGTGATATCCGCCGGCACGATTGCGCTGTTGATCGTGCAGTTTTTGGCCGGGCGAGTTCATCAGCGAAAGCTCACGACCCTTGCGCGTGAATGGCGGATGCACTACGCCGCCGACGATCGCTTCGACCTGGCTGCGCGCGTTGCCGAGCGATTGGCGATGCCTGGCGCGTCGGATGTTTCGGTTGTCGATCTGATTTATGGAATGGAACAGGGGAGGCGGCGATATATTTTTTCGGCCCATTACACCACTGGCGTGGTCCGATGGAAACGCCGGGCGCAATGCGTTGCCAGCCTGTCTGAAACGGCGGGGGACAAATGGTCCTCGATTGCGTTTGCCAAGGCCGAGTTGTCATTGGTGGAACAATATCGCAGTCTGGTAGAAGACATGAAGACATGAAACATGAGAAGAGGCGAATCGCAACTCCTTATGTTTCATGTCTCCATGTTTCACTTTTAGATTACTGATCTTCCTGCCGAAGCAGCACGAACTGGCTGCCTTGGCGGTTGGTGATGGATAGGCGAATTCCTTTGGAGACATCCTGCTTGGCCAGTGCATCGGCCGCTTGCTTGGCGGATTCGACATCGGTGCCGCCGACTTGGGTGATCACATCGCCGGGGTTGATGCCCGTCTTCGCAGCAATCGAATGACGATCCACGCCGGTGACGATCGCGCCTTTCACATCGTCATTCAATCCGAACTGCTGGATCATTTCATCGCTGGGCGTTGCCAGGTGCAGGCCCAGGTTTTTGGCGGTCGCTTCTGATTGTGACGTTTCGCCGCCGTTGTCGTTGCCTCCGTTTGCTTCATGGTGATTGCGAATATCCGCCAGCGCTTCGGGTTGTTCGCCGATCTTGATCTTCACATCCTCCGATTTGTTGTTGCGGAAGATGGTGAAAGTTAATTCCGTGCCTGGCTTAGTCGAAGCAACGAAATTGCGAAGCTCGTTTGTGTCTCTGACTTTCTTTCCTTCAATCGCGGTCACGATGTCGCCGCGTTTGAGCTTGCCATAGGCGGGCGTATCGGGATAGGTCGAACCGATCAGTGCGCCATCGCTTCCGGTGTATCCGAAAGATTCAGCGAGCCCGGGCTGAGTATTGAGATCCTGGATGCCCACGCCAATAAATCCGCGAACCATCTTTCCGCCGGCCTTGAGCTGGGCGAAGACGTTCTTGGCCTGATCGGAAGGAATGGCAAAACCAAGCCCATTGAACGCGCCGGTTTCGGTGGCGATGGCGGTGTTGATGCCGACGACTTCGCCGTGCAGGTTCACGAGCGGGCCGCCGCTGTTGCCGGGATTGATCGGCGCATCCACCTGGATGAAATTCTCATATCGGAAATCCTGCCGGGAAGGCATCTCGATGTTGGTGCGATTGAGCGCGCTGACAATGCCATGCGTCATCGATCCGATGTATCCAAACGGCGAGCCGAAGGCGAAGATGATGTCGCCCTTGGCGAGTTGGTCGCTGTCGCCCCACTGGGCGGGAATGAGCTTGTCCGCTTCGATCTGCACAACGGCCAGATCGCTCTTGGGGTCGGTGCCGAGCACCTTGGTTTTGTGGATCGTTCGACCGTCCCAGAGCGTCACGATCAATTTGTCTGCGCCGCCGGCGACGTGGTTGTTGGTGAGGATATATCCTTTGCCATCGGCCGCTTCCATGATGACGCCGCTGCCGCTGGCTTCCTGCTCGACACTGTCGTCGTTGTTGTCGTCGCCGTTGTTGTCGTTGGGATTGGGGTTGACGTTGGGATTGTTGGGAACGGTGAATCGACGGCCACGTGGCGTTGGGGCGGCCTGGGGATCGTTCGGATCCTGCTGGAAAAACCGGCGAAAGATGTCATCGCCGAAATCCATGCCGCGATGCACGCCTTTTACTGTTTTGATCACATCGATTTTGACAACCGACGGCTCGACAGCCTTGCCGACGGCGCGATAAACATTCGCCAGATCGTCCACCTTTTTCAGATCTTCTCGCGAGGCGGCAACCTGATCTTCCGCCTGCGCGAAATGCACATCCCTGACAAGGCTGGTTACACCGATATAGCTGCCGATCGAGATGGCGCCGACCAATAACGTCGTTACGCCCTTTTTGAAGAATTTCATTGCTGACTCCTTTGTCTGATTGGATCATCGGATCACTGCAAGCAGGTCCGTCTTACTTCTTGTGAAGAAACTTCGCCTTTTCATCCGCGGACATTTCATATAGATGTTCGGGAGCGGGATATTGTGCGCTTCCGACCATTTCGACGTAACGGGAAAAAGCCTTTTTCATCGGCTCGGCCAAATCCGCGACCAGCGGGGCGAATTTTGGCCGGCGAGGGCTCAAACCGATGATGTCATGCGTCACGACAACGCTTCCATGACAAGCGGGCCCGGCGCCGCAGCCGATCACGGGGATCGCGGTCTGTTCGACGACGCGGGCGGATACTTCGGGCGGCACGGCTTCCAGCAGCAGTGCGGCGGCGCCGCATTTTTGCATGAGCCGCGCCAAGGCAAGCAGGTTATCGGCGTCGGCCGCAGTTCTTGCCTGGAATTTGTATCCACCCATGATGCCCACCGACTGAGGCCTTAGCCCCAGGTGGGCCATCACCGCGACACCCGCGTCCGCCAGCGTTTTCACCAGCTCCGCGTGTCCCGCGGCCACCTCAATCTTCACACAATCGCAGCCCGAAAGTTTCACCATGCGGAAGACGTTATCGGTCCATTCTGTAAGGGCAGACGCATACGATCCGAAAGGCATGTCTGCGACAAGCAGGCAGTTAGGGGCGCCGCGCCGCACGGCTTTGGTAATCTCGATCAAGAAATCGACGGTCACGGGCAGGGTTGTTTCATGCCCTAAAATGACGTTCGCCGCCGAATCCCCCACCAGCAGGATCGGCACGCCGGCTTCCTGCATGAGCTTTGCGGTGGTGAAATCGTAACAGGTGAGCATGGCGATCTTCTGGCCGGATTCGCGCGCGGCGCGAAGGTCGCTCAATGTGAACTTACGGGATAGGCCGGAACTCATGGATATATTGTAGTCACTTTTCCCGCCCGCTGTAGCCGCGACGCCTGCGTCGCCTCTTATTGCAGGAAAAAGGCGACGCAGGCGTCGCAGCTACAGGGATTTAACCGCACGCCGAACCTCGCCTTCCGGGGTATACGCCGGCGGCGCGTAAAGATTCAGCGTGACCAGCTTTTGTCGTCCCGTGTTTTTGATTTGATGCACTTCGCCTTTTCGGATGAACAGCAATGAGCCGGTCCGAATAACCACGCGGGATTTTTTCCCCAGCGCGGCGCCCGAGCCGGCGATCACAAAAAGCCACTGCTCCGCTTTGGGATGTTCATTGCCTAATTCGCCGCTGATCTGACCGGGGCGGAGCGTCATCATCGCCGCCTGCATCGTTTTGCTGTTAAACAACGGCACAAACATTTTGCCGCGGGCTGTACTGGTATGGATGTGTTTCATCGAGAAACTTCTTAGCACGGGAGAAGCATACGGTCGATGTAAGAAATGCGAATGCGGATGGCACGGATGACGAGTTGTAAAAAGGTTTTTCTGGGACCGAAAGTTATTGGTCAAAATCGGTCAAGTCCGCAAATGTTGTTTGGGCGAAAGTTCTTCAGCGGGGTGATTGAGTTTCCGATACGAATCATGCAACCGGAATGTTTTCCGGCGAGTCCAGTCGAGCGACAGGGCTTTGGCGCAGTGACGCTTGCTCTCGATGACATGACACCGAACGGTCGTCAGCCCCTGTATGGGCGTCGCGGGAAAGTGGTTCGCCTTACCGGGAGATACCATGAAGGCGATGAAGAATCTGTTGACCAAGTTGGTCAAGGACGAGCAGGGCGGCGAAGTTCTGGAGTACGCTCTGATCGCCGGTTTGATCGTGGTTGCCGCGATTGCGATTATCAGCGCGGTCGGCAACAAGGTGTTGGGTCGCTGGACGTCGTTGAACAACTCGCTGTAACCGTAGTCGTTGGATCCAACGATTGCGGGCCTCGGGGTAACTCGGGGTCACGGCGCAGTGACAATGACGGGCCTAGCCCCGCCGAAACTTCGAGGCCCGGCGCCGGTTTTCGCCGGCCCGGGCTCGTTTTTTCTCAGCATTCGGGAGCTGACATGACTTCTTTGAAAAAATTATGGAACCGAGTCGTTGCCGATGAACGCGGCGGCGAAGTGATCGAATACGCACTGGTTATCGGGCTGATTGTCGTGGTGGCGATTGCCATCATCGGCGCTGTCGGCACGAAAGTGGTCGGCCGCTGGACCAGCGTGAATACGTCGCTGTAAGCCAGGGCATTTTGGGTTTTGGATTGCGGATTTTGGATTGAAATTCAAAACGTGAATTCAATCCAAAATCTAAAATCCGCGGCTCGACTGAGCTTGTCGAAGTCAATCCAAAATCTCCACGAGTTGTCCAATGTCCGCACTTCAACTCTTCTCGCTGGTTCCCCTGTTCGGGATGCTCTGCATCGCGGCGGTGATCGATTGGCGAGAGCGGCGCATTCCCAACTGGCTGACGCTGCTGTCTGTCGCAAGCGGCATCGCCGGCAGCTTTCTCGCGGGGCATGTCGCCGGGCCTTCTGAAGCGCTGCTCGGCATGATCGTGGGATTCGCGATTCCCTTCGTGCTGTTCGTGATGGGAGCGCTGGGCGGGGGAGATGTGAAATTGCTGGCGGGCGTGGGAGCATGGCTCGGCCCGGTCGGGGCCGTCAAGGTTTTTCTCGCCGCCGCCGTTGTCGGAATGATCATCGTGCTGATTCAATCCGCCAAACAGAAGAGATTATCGGCCCTGTTCCGAAATAGTGCGGTGCTGACCGTGAACCTGGTCAACATCGACATCCTGGGAGCCGATGCAGTCTGTGAGACGGGCAAAGCCTGCCGAAGCATCGAAAGGCCGTTGCCCTATGCTGTGCCGATTCTCGTCGCGGTTTTGCTGGTGATCGGCGCGACGACGTAATCGTGTGAACTGGAGAAAGCCATGCTTCGCATCATCAATCGAAATGGAGTGACCCAACGCAGGCGGCGACGCGGCAACGCCGTGCTGGAAGCAGCATTGGTTTTCCCGATCCTGCTTTCGCTGACGTTCGGCGCCATCGAGTACGGATATTATTTCTTCATCAAAAACACGCTGCAAGGCGCTGCCCGCGAAGGGTGCCGCGGCGGGATTGTGTCGGGCAACAGCAATACCGACGTCACGATCGCGGTGGCGCAGTATCTCAAGGCTGCCGGCCTGCAAACCAGTGCAACGACGATCGACACAACGAAATTCACGCTCAAAGTCGAATCGCCGCTGGGCACTTCGACCACGGTGAACACCTTGACGTCAGGCTCGCCGCTTTATGTCACCGTGCAGGGCAGTTGGGGCACGCTCGGCCAGGGCTTTCG
>DATAPK010000209.1:0-2335 GCA_036265245.1 Tepidisphaeraceae bacterium
CACTATCGCGTCTTTGGTGAAGAACGGTCGGGGCCTTTTGGCGTCAACCAGTCCAAGCCGCAAGGCCGAACAGCGCGTTGCAAGTCAGTTCGTCGAATCGCTGGAATCACGGATGTTCTTTTCCGCCAGCCCGACGATTTACGCGGATGACAGCCAAGGCCATCTGTTCAGCATGGCCGTCAATACAGGCGTGAAGCACATCATTGGGAAAATGGCAACCCCGATGTTTGACATCGCCTTCAGTAAGAGTGGTGTTTTGTATGGCGTGGCGACGATCAATTCTCAGGCCAGCGCGCTTTACAAGATCAATACGACCAATGCTTCGATCACGAAGGTTGGCAACGTCGGTTTCTTCGTCAATGCGTTGACGTTTGGCTCGAACGGCACGCTGTATGCCGCGGGATACAGCAAGTTCTCCAAGATTAACACGACTACCGGCAAGGGTACGGTGGTTGGCACGCTGGGCAGCAATCAATCTGCCGGCGATCTGGCGTTCGACAACAAAGGAAATCTGTTCCTTACCACCAATGCCGACAAGCTCATCAAGGTGAACGTGACCAATGGCCACGCGACCACCATTGGCTCGATTGGTTTCCACCAGGTGTTTGGAATGGGTTTCTCCAACGGCGTGATGTATGGGATGTCCAACTACAATGAGAAGATCTTCAAGATCAATCTCACCACTGGTGCCGGCACCTTCCTCGCCAACTTTGGCACAAACGTTGTCGGCGTGAACGGCGCAAGCTTTAAGTTCTAAGTCGGATTGGAAGACCCTGCTGCTGGCGGATTGCCGGACTTGATGCCGGCGTCCGCCAGCATTTCCATGGTCTTTTTCATTGGCAGGCCGATGACATTCGTCGGATCGCCACTGATACATTTCACCAGAGGCTCCGGGTCCTGAATTCCGTATCCACCCGCTTTTCCCTGCCATAGATTCGATGCGATATATCGATCAATTTCCGCAGGTGTCAATGATCTCATCTGCACTGCAGACATTACCCGGCCGAGTCGCGCAAATTCCATCGCACGGCAGACGACCGCGACGCCGGTGATGACGACTTGTGTCGCGCCGCTCAGTAATTCGATGATCTTTCGCGCATGTTCGGCATCGCGCGGCTTGCCGATGACCCAGTCGCCCAGCGCAACGATCGTATCGGCGGCGAGAATTACATCATCAGGAAACTTTATCGCGATCGCATCGGCTTTGGCGAGTGCGATTTGGATGGCCATTTCGGATGGCATAACGCTGGAGGCCGCTTTTTGCTCATCGATGTCCGCGGCCTCCGTTATAAATTCATACCCCGCTTCCTGAAGCAGATGGATTCGTCTCGGCGATTGGCTGGCGAGAACGAGGCGTCGGGCGACGGTGTCAGTCACAAGCAACTCAAATCAATGTCAGATAGTTACCCCATTTGCTTGACTTCGGCGAGCTCAGTCGAGTCGCGCCATCGCATCATTTCCTAACTCAATCCGATCCTCAATGATATGCGACCGCCAGATCCCCTCTGACCGGCACTCGCCGATTGCTTGCGGGGTTTTCGTATTTCACGTGAACCTGGGTATCGGTCACGCGAACAACTGCGCCGCAAACCAGGGGATTGGTGTTGCTGTCAATGAAGCAGACGGTGTCGCCGACGCGAAATTTCGAGGCATCCAGGCCGCTGACCGCGGCCAGCATTTCCGAAGGCAGCACCTCGATCACTACGCCAAGATCCGTATTTTGATTCTGCTGATGAAACGAGTTGCGAAGCGTCTCAATCTGTTCCGGCGTGGCGGGGGGCGCGACCGCCATCGTGTTTGTGGGCGCCGCCTGGCATCCAACGATCAACATTGCCAACGTCAAACCCATCCAAGCGGTCGATTTCATCATGATGCTCCTGACACCCAGCGTTTCTGTATAGCACACTACCGTAGCCGCGACGGCGTCGCCTCACCGAAAAAAGGGCGACGCAGGCATCGCGGCCACGATAGTAAACCATCGAACGGGTCAATCCCGCAAGTCCCCAATTCGGTAGGCACAGCGTCCCATAAACTTACTGGGCGCCCAATTCGGTAGCGATGTCCTCCAGGCGGGGCTGAAATTTCTCGCGAACCAGCAATTCCGCGGCCTTGTCGAGGTCATAAGCCTCCGCCGGATCGATGTCGAAATAAGTTGCGATATTGTTCACCCGCTCGCTGAAGCTGTGGAATGGCACATCCCGCAGGTCATTCAAACGCGACAGGCCCAGATGCACGATGCGCACCGGCATCTCGCGCTGATCCGTCAGATCGACCATGCCGGTGTTCTCAAGCGTTGAAATCCTGTCGCGCAGCTCCTTGGCGGTGATTTTGTCGG
>DATAPK010000210.1:0-5323 GCA_036265245.1 Tepidisphaeraceae bacterium
GTGATGATGTCAAATCCTTCGTCGGCGAATTGCCGGGCGATGGGGAGAATCGCTTCCTTATCCGCATTGCGAACTGAAATATAAACCGTGCCTTCCGTCGGCAGCGCCGATCCCGCCGCGATTTGGCTTTTCGCGAACGCCAGCGCGAAATTCTCGTCGATGCCCATGACTTCGCCGGTGGAGCGCATCTCCGGGCCGAGGATGACGTCCACGCCGGGGAATTTGCTGAAGGGGAAGACGACTTCCTTCACGCTCATGTGCTTCGGCGGCGGCGGCTCGGTTATGCCAAGCTCATCCAGCGTCTTGCCAACCATCACCTTCGCCGCGATCTTCGCCCAGGGAATGCCGTGCGCCTTGCTGACGAACGGCACAGTTCGCGAGGCCCGCGGATTCACTTCGATCACATAAATCTCGCCGTCCTTGATCGCATATTGCACATTCATCAGGCCGCTGACGCGCAGCGCCTTGGCCAACTCGCGCGTCTGCCGCTTCAACTCGGCGACGATTTCTTTTGAAAGCGAATAAGGTGGCAGTGAACAGGCGCTATCGCCCGAATGAATTCCCGCCTCCTCAATATGCTCCATCACGCCGATGATGATCGCCTGCTCTCGCCCATTGCCCCTCGGCCCTTGCCCCTCGCTCCCGTAATCCGCCAGGCAATCCACATCCACTTCCGTCGCCGCGTCGAGGAATTTATCGACCAGAATCGTCGAGCCGCTGGCCGCTTCGACGGCGTGGGTCATGTAATGATCGAGTTGTTCCTGATCGGAGACGATCTCCATCGCGCGGCCGCCGAGCACGAAGCTGGGGCGAACGAGGACGGGATAGCCGATTTCGGTGGCGATTTTGCGGGCTTCTTCGACGTTTCTTGCGATGCCGTTTTGCGGTTGCTTCAATCCTAGTTTTTTCAGCAGCTCGCGAAATTGCTCGCGGTCGCCGGCGACGTCGAGAGAATCGACGGTGGTGCCGACGATGGGGACGCCGGCTTCGGATAATCCTCTCGCAAGATTCAGGGGCGTTTGTCCGCCGAATTGGACGATCACGCCCTTGACCAAACCCTCGCCGCTACCGGCGTCGCTAAACGGTTTGCCGTTCAATCTCTCGCAGATGTTGAGGATGTCTTCGTGAGTGAGAGGCTCGAAAAAAAGCAGATCGCTCGTGTCGTAATCGGTACTGACGGTTTCGGGGTTGGAGTTGACCATCACCGATTCGATACCGAGTTCGCGCATGGCGAAGGCGGCCTGGACGCAGCAGTAGTCGAATTCGATGCCTTGGCCGATGCGATTGGGGCCGCCGCCGATGATGAGGATTTTGGGTTTGTCGGTCAGGCGAATTTCGTCTTCGGTTCTCACTCCCTCTCCCTCCGGGAGAGGGTTGGGGTGAGCGGGCGCAGATGATCGGGCTGCCTCGATTGTCGATACGCCCTCACCCTGCCCTCTCCCGGCCGGAGAGGGTAAAATACGAAACGGCGTTTCGTAGGTTGAATAGTAGTATGGTGTAGCGGCTTCGAATTCGGCGGCGCAGGTATCGACGAGTTTGTAAACGGGTTTCGTGAACCAGGCGCGAACGTTGCGGAATACTTTCACATCGCATTGCCAGATGGCCGCAAGCTGGATGTCTGAATAGCCAAGCTTTTTGGCGCGCTTAATGAGCTCAATATAGTGCTCGGCTTTGTTGGATTCTTCGCATTCCGGATCTCGCCAATGCGGCTTGGTTTGGTCAAATTCCCAAAGTTCATCCTCGAAATCCACCAACTGTTTCATCTCCGCCAGAAACCACGGATCGATATTGGTGAGTTGATGAACCTGCTCAATCGTCCAGCCCATCTTCAGAGCATATCGAACGTAATAGAGTCGCCCCTGGCTGGGGATGGCGAGCTTGCGGCGAAGCGTATCTTCCGCGATCGGCCATTCTTCGCTCTTGCCGCCGGTGGATTGGGCGTTTAACCACTTGTCATTTTTATCCAGCCCGAAACCGAATCGCTTGACCTCCATGCTGCGGATGCCTTTTTGGAGGGCTTCTTTGAAGGTTCGGCCAATGGCCATCGCTTCGCCAACGCTCTTCATTTGCGTCGTCAGCGTTTCGTCGGCGTCGGGAAATTTTTCGAAGGTCCAGCGCGGGATTTTGATGACGCAATAGTCGATGGTCGGCTCGAAGCAGGCGCTGGTGTAGCGTTCGTATTGGTCACGGAGCACGGAGGACTGAGTATTGGAAGGGATGCGTTTTAGGCTAGTGATGTAATTGGGGAGTTCGTCCAGCGTATATCCAACCGCTAATTTCGCGGCGATTTTGGCGATGGGATAGCCGGTGGCTTTGGACGCCAGCGCCGATGACCGCGACACCCGCGGATTCATCTCCACCACCACCATGTCGCCGTTATCGGGGTTCACCGCGAATTGGATGTTCGATCCGCCAGTTTCAACGCCGACAGCGCGGATCACCGCAATCGCGGCGTCGCGCATTCGTTGGTATTCCTTGTCGGTCAGCGTCTGGATGGGGGCGACGGTGATGGAATCGCCGGTGTGGACGCCCATGGGGTCGATGTTTTCGATCGAACAGATGATGACGACGTTGTCGTTCTTGTCGCGCATCACCTCTAGCTCGAATTCCTTCCAGCCGATGACGGATTGCTCGATCAACACCTCATTCACTGGCGAAGCGTCGATGCCACGCTGGACGATGGTTTCAAATTCTTCGACGTTGTACGCGATGCCCCCACCCGTGCCGCCCAGAGTGAAGGCGGGCCGAATGATCAGCGGCAGGCCGAGCTCATCCAAGACTTTTCGCGCATCATCCATCGAATGCACGACGCCTGAAAGTGGAACCTTCAGGCCGATCTTGATCATCAGATCTTTGAAAACCTGCCGATCCTCGCCTTTGAAGATCGCTTCGCGATCCGCGCCGATCATCTTCACGTTATGTTTTTGAAGAATTCCCTGATCAAAGCAGGCCATGCCGGTGTTCAAACCCGTTTGCCCGCCCAGTGTCGGCAATAGCGCATCGATCGGATGGCCGCTTGCGGCTTCGCGGATCAGAATCTTTTCGACAGCTTCAGGAGTAATCGGCTCGACGTACGTCGCATCCGCAAACTCCGGGTCGGTCATGATCGTGGCCGGGTTGCTGTTGACCAGAACGACGCGGAAACCCTCTTCCTTGAGCGCGCGGCACGCCTGCACTCCGGAATAATCGAATTCGCACCCCTGGCCGATCACAATCGGGCCGGAACCAATAATCAGAATCGTATGGATGTCACTTCGCCTTGGCATCGTCGCGGGAGTGTACGAATCCAACGGGCGAATTCCAATGCCCTATGCGTCTCGCTCGATTCTGACGAAATAAGAGACCGCGAAAACGCGATATCGCGAAGAAATCCACGAAGAAATTCTCTTTTTAATTGCCCTTCGTGGCATTCTTCGCGATATCGCGCCTCGCGGTCTCCGCAACTTGCCTCTTGGTAAGATTTAACGAACATCGTCTAACCGGGCATGACTCCAATCGTCCTTCAGCACGGCCTATTTGGTTTTTCCGATATGAAACTCGGAAAATTGCGGCTTTCCTACTTCAACGGCATCGACCACGCCATCGCCGACCGCGGCCATCCGCTGATTGTCTGCCGCGTCCACCCCACCAGCTCCATCGAACTCCGCGCCCGCCAGCTCCGCGCCCAGATTCTTTCGCAATTACGCACAATGAAGCGCCCCAAGGATCGCGTCATCATCATCGCCCATTCGATGGGCGGGCTGGATGCGAGATATATGATCAACAAGCTGGAGATGTCGCATCGCGTCGCCGCCCTCGTCACCGTTTCCACGCCCCATCGCGGCAGCCCGTATGCTGACTGGGTGTTGAAGAATCTAGGCAAGCGCATGGGCGGTTTGAAGCTCGTCAAATTATTGCACCTTGATCTCAAGGCGATTCGCGATCTGACGACAGAATCGTGCCAGCAATTTAATGAGGAGATCGAGGATTCATCCGACGTGGAATATTTTTCAGTCAGCGGCGCGAGGCCTTGGCATCGCATGGCACCGATCTTTATGCACTCACATAAAATTGTCAGCAACATTGAAGGCCCGAATGATGGGGTTGTCTCCGTCAAAAGTGCGACATGGGGCGAGCATTTGGGAACCTGGCCAGCGGATCATCTGCATATGATCAACCGCCGGTTCAGGCCGGAAATTCTCAAACGCACTGGCGATGTTTGCAGCCGTTATCTCAAAATCCTCGATCAGCTTTCAGAACGGGAAACTTGATGAATGGTAAAGCGGTGAAAATTGGCGTGATGGCGGAATCACTGAACGCGGATGCGCGGCAGGCGGCACAGCTCGCCCGCTCCATGAATTTTTCCGGCCTGCTTTTCAACGCCTACTCTCCATCTTTTTCGATCCCCGATCTATCCCAAACTGGCCGGCGAGAATTTCGCCACACGCTGCAAACCCAGCAAATCGAATTGATCGGCCTGCGAGGGGACCTTGGCGCACAAGGGTTCGGGCCAAAGGCAGATATCGATCGCCTCCTTCATCAAATCGACCGAGCGATGGAAGCCGCCTCTGGTTTAGCCGCCCCACTCCTCTGCTTGGAACTTGGCCCACTGGCGGAGCCTCAGAGACAAGCGAAGCCCAAACCAACCGTCACGCCCGAGCAAGCGGGATTGATCCTTCTTCCAACGCCTGCCGCGGCCCCCGAACCATCCGCGCCACAAACCCCCGTCGATCAACCCCTGCTTGATTCCGTCAATTCCGCGCTGCGCGAAGTCGCTGTTTTCGCCGATCGCTACAGCGTCACCGTCGCCTTCAATACAACGCTCGCCAGCTTCGCCGCGTTAGAGCAAATTCTCGCTTCCGCGCGATGCTCCTGGTTCGGCATCGATTTGGATCCCGTTGCGATGTTGCGCGATGAGTGGGATATGGATGAGATTTTCTCACGATTGGGAGCGTCGATTCTGCATGTTCGCGCGCACGATGCGCTGAAAGGTTCAGATCGTCGCACCAAGCCGGCGATGATTGGGACGGGAAATGTGGACTGGGCGGAATTGGTTTCACGGCTGGATCAAGCTGGGTATCGGGGATGGGTGACGGTGGATTCGGTGGAAGTGACAGATCGAGTGAAAGCTGCTGCGAGCGGGTTAGCACATTTACAAAAAATAGCATCCGTAAAATAGCTTCATCGCAGCGAATTCAATGCAGCACAACCTCCGGCTCGAAGGGAGAATCCCTGATATCTGTAGCTGCGACGCCTGCGTGAATGCCATTCAGTTAAGGTTCTGGCAGCAAAATTCGCCTGAAGCTACGATGGAATTCGACTGAATCAATGCCCGACAGATGTC
>DATAPK010000211.1:0-2644 GCA_036265245.1 Tepidisphaeraceae bacterium
GCCCGGTTTGATTCGAAGCTTGGTAACCTTCGATTCCACGCTCAGCTCACCGAGAATTCGCGGGACGTAGTCAAACTCGCCCATGCTCATCCCGCCGGTGATGAAAAGCGCATCGTGCGCCATGCCGCGACGAATTGCATCGCGGATTAATTCCGGCTCGTCGGGCACATTGCCGACTTCAACGACATCGCACCCGAGCCGGGTAAGAAGGGCACTGAGCATTGGCGTATTTGAATCACGAATCCTGGCCGGCCCGGGTGTCTGATCGACCGGCACAATCTCATCGCCGGTTCCCAGCACGGCCACCCGTGGGCGCAAATAGCAGACGGGCTGGTGAACTCCAACACTGGCCAGCACGGCAATTTGCGCCGGACTGATGGTTGTTCCCTTGTTCAGAATGGTTTTGCCCGAAAGACAATCGCTCCCCTGTGCGGCGATGTACTGGTTTTGAGCGACGCTACGCACAACACGAACCACACCACCGACCCGTGCCTTCGCTTCGACATTTTCCACCGGAACGATGCGATCGGCGCCGATGGGAAGAGGTGCGCCGGTCATGATCGCCATTGATTCGCCGGCGCCGATGGGGCGATCGGCCATTTGCCCGGCCGCGATCTGGCCAATCACGCGCAGAGCTCCGTGGCCATTGATCAGATCCGCCGAGCGAATGGCATAACCATCCATCAGGCTTTTTTGAAATGGGGGATAATCGCGGTCGGCCATTACATCCTGCGCCAAGCGCAACCCAAGCGCATCGCGAAGTCTGACGGGTGATTCGCTGGCCACGACAGGAACGGCATCGATGTGATGAATCGCCTGCTGAACCGTGAGCAGGGACGACAGTTCATTTTCCGGCATATCAGGATCATCGTTTGTTGCTGGACTCATCGTCAACGGCCGGAAGCGTTGAATCCTCCCATATCGCACCCGGACGGCTGGAATCAAGCAGCGGTGTCGACAGGCAGCTCGTATTGGTAATCACGCATCACTTCCGCAAACGCAGGACAAGCAGGACCAGCAGCGCCACGACTGCCAGCGTAAGTCCCAGGTTGAGCGCCTTGGCGAGCATGCGGTTTCTTTGCCCCAATCGCTCGCTGATTTCGCGGAATCCAAAGATATATTTCGATATGCGGTTTAGTGCGCCGACTTTCTCAGTGGGCGAGTTTTGGGCCTGGCTGATTTTGACGATGTGCTGGCAGACAAAGGTATTGATCGCCTGTGCAAAGCCATAGCGCATGGGGCGCATGACATCGCAGAAGAGAATGATGCGCGCGTCATCGGTGTCGTTGCGTACGCTGTGGATGAAGGTTTCGTCGAACAATACATCCTGCCCATCGCGCCAGGAATATGGATCGCCGTCGATGAAAATTCGGCACTCATCCTTGTTGGGCGTTATCAATCCGAGGTGATAGCGGATCGATCCGGCAAACGGATCGCGGTGAGCCCCTAACTTGCTCCTTCCGGGCAACATCGCGAATAACGCGGCATTCACCGACGGAATTGACTTCACCAGTTCGACGGTCTTGGGGCAAAGGTCCATCGCCGAAGGCATCATGTCGTCATACCACTTCAGATAAAATCGCTTCCAGCCGCGTTTGAAAAATGAATTGAACGCCAGATCGCTGTGCGTATCTGACTTCTTGATATGGCCCTCTTCGTAAAGGCGCCTGGCTTCATCGCGAATCGTTTCCCAATTGTTTCTTAAGGCGAGTAATTCCGGAAAGCCGTTGATGTCGAGAATGGGTTTGTTGGGAACCTTCGAAAAGAGATAGACGAAGAGGTTGTATGGCGCAAGGAAGGTCGAATGATCTCCCAATTGCCTCATGAAGCGAAGCTTCACTTTTCCGCGAAAATGAACGAAAACGGCGCAACCAAACCAGATGATCAAAATGAGGGCGGGCGACCAATGCAGGATTCTCATTGCCGACTCCACGAACGCGCTTTATGGCACAGACGTGCGATCCAGTTCGGCCGAATCATAACCCCAGTTCTCCGGTTCGACTACTACCCGCTCAACGCGCGGCCCGATTCGGCAAAATACTTCGTAGGGGATCGTATCCGACCATTCCGCCAGGCGATAAACGCTGACCGGCGACAGTGGATCATCGTCCAGAAGTGTGGCTTCGTCCCCAACTTGCGCAGATGGCACTTCGCTCAGATCCACCGTCATCAGATCCATGCTGACGCGACCGATCACCGCGGCGGGGCGGTCGTGAATCATTACATATGCATTGTTTGATAGGCATCGCGGGTATCCATCGGCGTATCCGACCGGAATAAGCCCGATGCGCGTGTCGCGCGGGGCATACCAGGTTTGTCCATAACCAACACCGGTCCCTTTATATACCGCCTTGGTTGAGATCAGCGGCGCGGTCCACTTGAGGACAGGCTGGAGCGGGCGGTCCATTGACGGTCGGCCCGTCGGGTCGATGCCGTAGAGCGCAAGGCCGGGGCGCACCATGTCAAAATGCGAATCGGGATGAAAAAAGACAGCCGCGGAATTCGCGGCATGCCGCACGACCCGGGTCTTAAACCGATCCTGCACCCCATCTGTTGCCGAGCGAAAGCGGGTGAGTTGTTCATGGGTGAAGGGATCGTCTCCCTGCTCGGCGCTGGCGAAATGGGTGCAGATTCCGGCCAGGCG
>DATAPK010000212.1:0-10077 GCA_036265245.1 Tepidisphaeraceae bacterium
CAAGCATCACCGGGCCGAACGTCAAGCGATTGCGAAGGGATTGTTCCATGGACTGAAATCAGGATTCAGGATTCGGAAATCAGAAGCCAGCACGCAAAAGAAATCACCAACGATCTCCGCTGAACCCTGAACCCCGACTCCTACTTCTCATCTCAATGTATTCGTATGATCCAATGCACCAAAGCGACGATTCCGGTAAGCGAACGACCGAATCGCCTCCTGCAAATCCGCCTCGCCGAAATCCGGCCACAAAACGGAACTGACATAAAGCTCCGCATAGCTGATTTGCCACAAAAGATAATTGCTCACGCGCATTTCGCCAGCGGTGCGGATCAACAAATCCGGATCGGGCATGCCGACGGTATAAAGATGCTCAGAAATCGTCTCTTCATCGATCTGGCCCGGCTTGATCTCGCCGGCTTTCACCTTTTCCGCGATCGCCCGCACCCCGTCCACAATCTCCGCCCGGCTACCATAGTTCAGCGCCAACACCAGCGTCATTCCATTATTGTTCTTCGTCTCCTCAAGCGTGATGTTCATCTCCTCCAGCACCGGCTCCGGCAAATGTTCCAGCCGGCCGATCTGGGCAAAGCGAATATTATTCTCCATCATCGTCGATCGCTCAGCCCGCAGATAATCGATGTACATCTGCATCAGAAACGTCACTTCAGAAGCAGGCCGTTTCCAATTCTCCAGGCTAAAGGAATAAAGCGTCAGAAAATCAGGCCCGCCTCGCTCTTTGCGCAGCCGCGCACACTCCGTCACGATCCGCCGAACCGTCTTAGCCCCTTCCTGATGCCCGCAAACGCGTTCCAACCCGCGCTTGACAGCCCACCGCCCATTGCCGTCCATAATGACAGCGATGTGCCGTGGGATGCAGTCGTCCGAAATGTCGCTCAATTCAGCCATAGCTTTACGCCATAAAGTAACCGGCAGTATATCATCCCAAAACTCAAATGCCAGTGCCATTTACGCCCAAATAACTATCTCTGCCGCTTGCGATTTAGCACTGCGCATGCGCCTATATCACATTCGTTGCACCCCCTGAATTACTCCAATCAACATCTCACCAAATCTTTGCGCGAATCCCTTGGGATCGCCCAGCGCGCTGTTTTTCATCCGATTTCGCAGCGACAACCGGACTTCTCGTAATCGGGTCGAATCTCGCGCCAATTCGGCCGCCGCACCAACGAATTCTTCTTGCGAATCCACCGCCAATTCTGGCAATCCCACCACATGAAGCAAACTCATCCCCACGCGCGAAACGTGCGTCTTCCCAGCCAAACTAATCACCGGCACGCCCATCCACAGCGCATCGCAACTGGTCGTTGTGCCATGATAAGGATAGGTATCCAACGCAATATCAATCTGCGAATACTTTTCCAGATGCTCGCGAATCGATGGATCGCGGCCAAGCAGGATCAATCGATCCGCCGCGACGCCTTCACGTTCAAACGCCGCGATCAGTCCATCGCGAGCCCACTGGCTGGCCAGTTGCCGGGCCTTCAGCATCAGCCGCGAATCAGGCACAGCCCGCAGCACGCTCGCCCAGAGCGCAACCGTCACTGGCCGAATCTTCGCAAAATCATTGAACGACCCGAATGTGATCGGCCCACCCTTTGTGGAAGGCGATTCGCTCACCTCCGGCGCATCCTCGATTGGCTGATAGCACAAAAAACACGGATCAAGCCGCCAAAGTTTTTCTGAATGCAAATGCTCAGTCTGCCCCGGCGGATCTGCAAATGAATCCGTCACTCGAAAATCAATGCAGCTTAGCCCAGTCGTGTTTGGATATCCCAACCAGCTCATCTGAAGCGGGGCGGGTCGATGGGTAAAGATTCGCAACCGATTGGCTGAAGTATGCCCCGAAAGGTCGATCAATACATCAATTTGATCTCGCTCAATCAGCGACGCCGCGTCAGCATCGTTCATTGCGCCAATGTCTCGCCAACCATCGCATCGCTTTTTCAGCCGATCCGTCACCTCATCCGGCTGGCTCACGCTTGCATAGCAGTAAATCTCAAACCGGCTGCGATCCAATTCAAACACCGCCGGGAAAAAATGGCTGATCGCATGCTCCTTAAAATCCGCCGACACAAATCCAACGCGAACTCGCCCCCGTTTAGCGGCCCCGCTTGCGGGGCGCTTCTTACCAGTCTCGAATTGCCTGCCATACCCGCAATGCGCTTCAAAAATCTCCCCCGTGGTGAATCCATCATGCAGATTCATCGTATAAAGCAACGCGGTCCACGCTTCCCCAAGATTCGGATTGATCTTCAGTGTTTTGCGATACTCCGCGATCGCCTCGTCGAGCCTGCCAAACATTCGGCACGCATTGCCGAGCATAAAGCGCGTCGTTGCCATCTCCACTGGATTCGCCGGTAAAATCCCCTCCGCCACCTTCACAGCCCGCTCATACATGGCGATCGATTCTTCAGGCCGACTGAGTTCCAAATACGCCAAGCCCAAATTCGACAGCCCATCCACATAATCCGGCTGCAACTCCAGCGCGCGTTGCAATGGGCCAATCGCTTCCTCCGGCCGTCGTTGCGAAATCCTCAGCCCGCCAAGGTTATTATGAACCGATGGATCGTTCGGCTTGAACTGCGCCGCCTCCATCAACTTCTTTTCCGCGGCCCCAAATTTTCCCTGGCAGGCATCCATGATGGCCGTCTGAATCAATATCGATCCCAGCAAATTCCTCGTCGTTTCTTCATCCGGCTTCTGCGCCAGCACCTGCCGACAAACATGCTCGGCTTCGCCGAAGCGACTGCCGCTGATCAATTGGCGAACAAGCTGATGAACTTCCTGAAGCGTCACATTGGGTAGCCTATTGTCAGTCGTTTCTCAGAACAAACGCCAATGGTTGTGACAGAGTATTGAAAATATCATTTTCTTGGCGCTTTGCGGTTGATCGCTCCTTCTCTCGCGGATACTTAACGACTTGGGTATTTCCACATTTCAAACCGAAGGAAAAAATGATATTTGATTCACTGGAAGCACGGACCCTGCTCTCGTCATCGCTCGCCGGCGGAGTTCTGACTGTCACGGGAACCGGCAACAACGATAATTTCGCGCTCACGCTTGTCAGCGGAAAAATCGTCGTCAACGAGCACGTCGGCGTAAACAAAAGCTATCTGGCGTCCGCCGTCACCATCATCAAAGCCAACATGGGGGTCGGCAAAGATATCCTCACAATTGACGATGCGATCACCAAACCAACCAGTCTGGTCGGTGGAATCGGCGACGACAGTATCAAAGGCGGCGGAGGGAAAGACTCCATCTTCGGCTCTGGCGGAAATGACACGCTGCTTGGCTCGGGCGGCGATGACCAGCTCAATGGCGAAGACAACGACGACCATCTCATCGGCGGCGCGGGCAAAGACGCCATGTTTGGCGGCAACGGCAACGATGACATGGACGGCGGGATCGGTAACGATTTCTTCTCCGGAGGCACTGGCAGCGATACCGCCGATTACAGTTCCCGATCGACTGCCGTTTCGGCTGTACTCGACACTAACTTTGCCAAGGCGCCGATGCAAACTGCCGGCAGTGGCGGCGGAGCGGGCGAAAAGGACACCTACATCGGCATTGAAACACTCAGGGGTGGATCGGGAAAAGATGCTCTGAGCTACAACGCCGCCTCCGCACCTGTCAACAAGAATGTCAACTATCCGATCCTTCTGGACGGAGGCGCCGGAAACGACCAGATCTTTGCCGGTGGCCCGGATGGACCAGGCGCGCCCACGGCGTTCAAATGGACCATCGTCACAGAAAATGGTGGCGCCGGAAACGATGATCTGGAATTTAACGGTGCAGTCTCCACCAAAATATTCGGCGGCGGTGACAACGATTCGATCTCTCCCACCGGTGACGCCGTCGGGCGCGGCGAAGTAACGCTCCCGATTACCGTCGATGGAGGCAGTGGCACCGACACGTATGACCTGGAAACATTCGGCACACCGTCGTTTACCTATACAATTCCGCCAACCATCGAAAGGCTCTTGGGCGAGGATAACGACGGCACAGTGGGAGATGTCACGATCAATGGCAATGACCAAGCCAACTACATCCAATGGGGCGGCGGCCACAAGGTCACCATCTTTGCCAAGGGTGGAGATGACAAGATCGTCATCCAGGAAAACAGTGACGGAGTCGCCCCGGCGACTTCCGAAGTTCATGGCGGCGACGGCAAAGATACCATCAACGTCCTGTTCAATGGCGGCAGCTTCGGCAAAAACACGCTTCTGGGCGAAGGCGGCAACGATTCCATCCACGGCGGCATGGGCGACGATAGCCTCATCGGCGGCCCAGGCAACGACCAGCTTTTCGGCGGAATGGGCAATGACACCCTCATCGGCAACGATGGCCAAAAAGACACGCTCAACGGTGGCGCCGGAACCGATACCGCAAAGAAGGACCCGATCGATATCGTCACCAGCATAGAGATATTCATCTAAAGATAGATGAACCCCGCTTTGCCGCTTGCGCCATCGCGGGAAAAGTGGATATCGCGACGATTTGATTTTCACCCCGCGGCTCCGCAATCCAAATTGCGGAGCCGTGCTGTCTTGCGATCATCACGCCATCGCTATAATGCCGCCACTATGCCCAGCACCCCGGCCTATAAACGCGTCCTGCTCAAGATCAGTGGCGAAGGTTTCTGCCCAGAAGGCGGATTCGGAATCGAAGCAACCGAGCTTGAAGGCATCGCCAAACAATGTGTCGAAGTCGCCCAGATGGGCGTCGAACTCGGCATCGTGGTAGGCGGCGGCAACTTTATCCGCGGCGCGACATTCGCCGAGGATGGCCATATCCCGCGAGCCACCGCCGACTACATGGGCATGCTCGCCACCGTGCTGAACGCCGTCGCTTTGCAGGAGACGATGGAGGCGCTCGGGCAGCCGACCCGTGTGATGAGCGCGATCAGCGTATACAGCGTCGCCGAGCCGTTTATCCGCCGCCGGGCCGTGCGACATCTGGAAAAGGGCAGAGTCGTCATTCTCGCCGCCGGCACTGGCAATCCGTTTTTCACCACCGACACCTGCGCCGCCCTGCGCGCCACTGAAATCCAGGCCGAGGTGCTGCTCAAAGCCACCAAGGTCGACGGCATCTATTCCGCCGATCCCAAAAAGGACAAAACCGCGACTCTCTTTCGCGAGGTGACCTATCAGCACGTTCTGGATCACCAGCTTCGCGTGATGGATCTCACCGCGATCACGCTTTGCATGGAGCGCAAGCTGCCGCTGGTCGTGTTCAACCTCAAGCAATCCGGCAACATCGCCCGCGTCTTGCGTGGCGAAACGGTGGGAACAAAAATTAACCCCTGAATCCATTTTGGATTTTGGATCGAGGATTTGGATTTTGAAATCCGCAATCCAAAATCCGAAATCCAAAATAAAGCGACTAGAAGGAGCAACTATGCCCATCGACGATGTCCTGATGGACTGCGAAATGCACATGGAAAAAGCGATCGAGCACCTGCAGCACGAGCTGCGAGGCCTGCGCACCGGCCGCGCCTCCCCCGCGCTGGTCGAGGATATTCGCGTCGATTATTACGGCACCCAATCGCCGCTTAAATCCATCGCATCGATCAGCATCCCCGAGCCGACACAAATCCTGATCAAGCCGTTCAGTCCGCAGGATATGAAGACAATCGAAAAGGCCATCAGCGACAGCAAGCTTGGCCTCACCCCGCACAGCGACGGCCGGCAACTCCGCCTGCAGCTTCCCGCCATGTCCCAGGAGCGCCGCCTGCAACTGGTCGGCCAAAGCAAGACGCATTCCGAAACCGCCAAGATCGCCATCCGCAACGCCCGCCGCGATGCGAATAAGGTTCTCGACACCGAGAAAAAAGGCAGCGTCATCACCGAAGATGAAGACCGCCAAGGCAAAGAGCAGGTCCAGGAATTGACCAAGCAATATGAAACCAAGGTCGAAGAACTGATCGAGAAAAAGCGGCAGGAAATCATGCAGGTTTGATCGCAAACTTTTCGGGGGCATCCATGGATCACGACATCTCTCTCACCAACACGCCCACGCCCGCCACCGAACAAACGGTGGGGGAGCAATGGGTCTGTGTTGCATGTGAATATCCCCTGAAGGGCCTTCATCCGGCCGGCGTCTGCCCAGAATGCGGAACGTCCATCGCGATCTCCCTGCGCGACGATCGCCTCGCCCATGCCAATCCACTCTGGGTCATGCGGTTGGCGCAAGCGGCCACGCTTTCATGTTTCCTGTCGGTGGCCGGATGGTTGCTGGAATTCCCCCTGATATTTCTGCATTTGGTTCCGCAGAATTCCTGGATTCTCTATGCCACAAATCAGGTGCATACCTTCATTTCGCCCTTGGTGTGGTTGGCACTATGGTTGCTTGGCACACCCGAGCCTGTGACTGGAAATAGCTACCGAAATCGTGGCTGGTGCTGGGCGATTCGTATCGCAGGCACGCTTCAGTTATTTCGGTATTTGATCCTTAGCACAATGCATCCCTCCCCGATGATCGATTTGATCTTCTCGTTCATACCCATCTGCGTGGTGACGCTGGCTTGGATGTACAAAAGACAGCTGGCACGCAGAATTCCTGACAAGGCGCTTTACACCCACGCCCCATTCGTCCTCACAGCACTCGTTCTGCTTGATTTGCTTGGCTACACCATCCCATACGCGCGCGTTGCATTTGGTGTGCCTCTGCCGCTGATCTCTCCTCCAGCACAGCGGCTTGCCAATCTTGTGGTCCTTGGATACGCGATTTTTATTCTCGCCGGCTTTTCCAATCGATTCACCCAGGCCACCAATGAAGCGATGAGAAACCATCTTCTCGACGAACAATCGCCGCAATAGTTCTGCCCCACGCGCTACGAAATCATGCAAATCGAGCCGAGGCAAGCAGGATGAAATAGAATCCGATTTTCAAAACAAAAATCACCAGCACGCAATACCACGTGTCATCCTGATCCATCTCAAATAGCGTGCCCAGCAGCGCGAAATACGCAACAAAACCAACCAGCCAGACCAGCAAGCCGCCGAAGGGGATGAACATAAATATCGGCCCGATCATCGTCATCACAGCCGACGGCGCAACCGCGATCGCGGAAAGTTTGAGCACCGCGGCCCAGAAAGGCCCAAACTGAATCCCCCTGAATTTCGCCGCCAGAAGAATGCCAACCAGCATGATGATCGTCCCCCCGATCATTTCTGACCCCACCTCTACCAACGCCATAATGGCCGACACATCAGGCCTGCGCGAAAATAATAAAGCCGCGATAACCTGAACAACCACCGCGCCACCAATCAGCCAAAGCGGCGCATGCAAATCGATCGTAGGATTCGGAAAATATTGTTGCACCACATCGGGATCGTGCTTGGCCGAGCGGTAGGGTATGGCAACCGGCGCGACGGCAGCCACCGGCGCAGGCGTCGCGCCTGGCGCAAGCTCATACAAGCCATCCGCCGATTGACCGGAAGACGGTTCGCTCTCACAAATGATCACTTGCCCGCACGCGCATTTCACTTTTCGCCCGGAAAATTCAGGCTTCCATCGATAGGTCTTGCCACATTGCCCGCACGAAATTCGCCCCGATTCCTTCGCTTCCATCACGCTCTCCCTGATTTTGAGAGAACGTACAAATCACCCCAACTCCTGCCCATGAGAATCGCCGGCGATCTTCATAATCACTCATTGAAACAGCCGGCGCATTTCAGGCAGAAGATCCAATTCAAATCGCATTCGTTTCCCGTCATGCGGATGGGCAAACGAAAGGGCGGTCGCCGCCAGAAGTAATCTCGATGCCCCCGGCGCATCTTTCGATCCATACATTGGATCGCCCAAAATCGGCGTCCTGTGTTCTGCAAGATGCACCCGAATCTGATGCTTTCTTCCCGTGAAAAGCGTGACCCGCACCAGCGAAAGATCGCCCGCCGTGCGAAGTACCTGATAATCAGAAATCGCCCGCTCCCCATGATCCTTCCGCTTCGTCGAATGCACCGATCCATCCGGCAATTCCACCAGCCTTGAGTCGATGCGCCCTTCAGCCGGCTTGAGTTTGCCGTAAACAACGGCGGTATAAACACGATCAACCGTATGCTTGAAGAATTGCTCTTTCAGTAAACGAAACGCCTCATGAGTCTTCGAAAAGACTAGCAGCCCCGAAGCATCGCGATCCAATCGATGGATCAATCCCACCCGCGCGCTAGGCTCACGCCGTGCAAAATAATCCCGCAAGATCGCCAGCGCCGTCGGCCGCTTTTCGCGCGGCACGGTGCTGGTGAGCAATCCCGTCGGCTTGTCGATGACAATCACATCCGCATCTTCATGCACCACCCGAAAAGGCAGCGATGGCTCAGCCGCTTTTTTACCAATCCGCGAATCCTCCACCACAATCGTCTGATCCCTCTCCACCAGCAATTTTGCCTTGAGCGCAATTTTCCCATCCACGCGCACGCGGCGATCCTCGATCATCCGGCGCAACGTCAGGCGTTTGGCGGCAGGAAAGCGTTCGATCAGCGCATCAAGAAGGGTTCGTTGCATTGCAAAATCAGATCACCGGCACAGGCTGTGCGCTTTGGAAAAATTCCCGAACGCGCTCCGCCACACCGTTATCCCGAAGAATGTCGTTATTGCCCGCATGGTCGATCCAGAGCCGGCTTTTCGGTTGCTCGGCACTCTGGAAAAGCGCTTCGCCGCGAGGAAACGAGACGACCTCATCATTCATCCCGTGAATCACCAGGATCGGCCGTGGCCACAAATCACGCACCAGCACCGCCGGCGAAAACTCGGATAAATCCGACCCAACCTGCGCGCTGGCCAGCGGCAATCCAAATCGTTCAAGCAGCCACCTCAACGGCGTGACAAATCGATCGTCCGCAAAACTAAACGTCTCCGCCCGAACGCTGTCGTAACTCCCATAAGCCGCAATCGCGTCGATCGCCTGTCCCTCCGGCGACGGATCACCCGCCGCCGCAATCAACGCCGCCGCCCCCATGCTCGCCCCGACACCATAAATATGCTGAGCCTGTTTATTGTGATTCTCGCGAATCCAGCGAATCGCCCCCAGCACATCTTGCCGCTCCAAATCGCCAAAGCTGGTCAGTTGCCCGCCGCTGGCGCCGTGAGCGCGAAAATCAAAAATCAAAACGTTATATCCATAAGGCACAAACCCGCGCGCCAGCACCAGTTGATTCGATTTATTCGACGCCAGCCCATGACAAATCAAAACCGTGTTCTGCCCACTTGCAATTTGCCTCCGCCCGCGCGGTCGCTCCGCCGGAATCCACCACCCAGAAAGTTTCGTGCCATCCGTCGCATTAAATTCCACCGACTCAAATGGATAGGCCAACTGCGTCTGCGGATCGCCGTTCAGTTCGACCTTTGGCCGATACGTCATGATGCTCGCCATGACATAAGGCATCCCCACGCCGAAGAGGATGACCATCCGTGCCAATCCCGCCAATCCCAGGCGAGATCGAAAAGCAATCGACGGCTTCCCAACAAACCGGTTCACGCGAAGCACATAACCCAAAATAAATTGCAGAAATCGATCGAACATTCGCAACATCAGCAGCAACCCCACTGCAAAATAAGAGGCCAGCATCGTCTGCCCGATACGCACCTTCCCGTCGACGACAAACGCATAAATCACCGACATCGACGTGCCCAGCATCACGCCAACCAGCACAACCCCCACCAACCACGCCCCCGGCACCGATCGCTTTCTTCGCCGCGATCGAAACCCATCAATCACAATCGCCGCCGGCGGTGCGATGAGATAAAACGTAACGATCACAAGATGCAGACATCGCCAAATCATGCTGGCCCGATTGTAGTTTCAAATCGCGCGATAGGATAGGATGACCGGCATGAAACGCACGGTTGGCCTGATAATTTCACTGTTTATTTGCACCCTCGCGCACGCCGAGACCGTCACCATCGCCACCTACAACGTCGAATTGTTTCACGAGCACTTCGTCCCCACCAGCCAGCCAACGCATGATTCAGAATTAACCCGCCGCCTGCGCGCCGACGCCGACAAGGATTTGTGGATGGTCGCCCAAACCATCCTCGATCCCAAATTCAACC
>DATAPK010000213.1:0-7956 GCA_036265245.1 Tepidisphaeraceae bacterium
GGCCAACTTCGTGCGGGAAAATATCGAGCCGACGCTGGAACGCGGTTTTCTCGACGCGACCAGCTTGGCCGAATACCTGGTGACCAAGGGCGTGCCGTTCCGGACGGCGCATCACATCGTGGGGACGCTGGTGGCGCGGTGTGAGAAGGAAGGGAAGCATGCGCTGTCGCAGCTTTCAGTCGATGCGTTTAATGAGGTGATTGCGACGAAGAGCGATGTGCGGATCACGGACGATGTCTATAACGCGCTGGGGGCGAGGAATGTCGTGAAGCGATATCAGAGCGCGGGCGCCGCGGGGGGAAAACCGTTTGAAGAGCAACTTTCGGCATGGAAACAGCGATTGGGGATGTAACCCACCCCATCGGGGGAGTTTTTCCTTGACCGCACACACCGTTGTCATTTAGATATCTCAGCTTTTACGGCCCACACATCATTCCGTTGGACAAGGAGAAATCATGCGTTGCAGATTCAGGGTAGTCGCTATTGCTACAGTTGCGCTTTCGCTGACACCGTCGGCGCGTGCGGCGCTGGTTGGCACGGTGCTGTACCAGGTGAAGACGCCGAGCTTCGACATCGGATCGACCCATTCGGGCGGCGGCGAGCCGCAGACCGCCGCGGGGACGCAGGTCGTCGGCAGCGGCGCGGGCAACGCGACTGGCTTTTCGAATCATCCGCTGCTCTGGACATCGCCCAGCGGCAATCCGATTGACCTTACGCCGACGAACTTAACCGGCTTCAACTCTGGAACCGCCCTGGGCACGGATGGTGTACACCAGGTCGGTCTCGGCGCGGGCCCGTCGTTTGGAACCAATGAAGAAGCACTGCTCTGGTCGGGCGCTGCCAACACCGCCGTCAATCTGAATCCCACCAACCTCACCGGCATCGGCAGCGCCGAGGCGTTCGGTGTGAATGGAACTCAGCAGGTGGGCGACGGATTCGGCACGGCGACGAGCAACAGGATTCATGCGCTGGTGTGGAACGGCACAGCCAACAGCGCTGTGGACCTGAACCCTGCCGGCTTCATCATGTCTACCGCGACGGGCACGTCGGGCACGCGGCAGGTGGGGTTTGGAGCCGGCACGGCAACGGGCAACGACAATCACGCCCTGGTTTGGAACGGCACGGCGGCCAGCGCGGTCGATCTGAATCCCACAGGATTTAGCACCTCTTTCGCCCAAGCCGCCAACGGCACGAAGCAGGCTGGTTATGGCGCCAGCAGTTCCGGCCAGAATCACGCCTTGCTCTGGACTGGCACCGCCGCCAGTTTTATCGATCTGAATCCATCCGGATTCAGCAGCTCGCAGGCTGAGGGAATGAACGCCACGCAGCAGGTTGGCTATGGCATCACCACGCCCGGCGTGGATCTTCACGCGCTGCTGTGGAGCAGCACAGCCGCTTCGGCGGTGGATCTGAATGCCCTCTTGCCGGCCAGCGGATCGTGGGACGATTCGCTCGCGTACACGATCGACACCGCCGGCAATGTCTATGGAACCGCCGACGGCACCTTCAACGGCGTGAGCGGGCAATACGCGGTCGTATGGTCGGTCCCGGAACCTTCATCTCTGGCATTGGTTGCGTTGGCGCTGGCCGGTGTGCGTCCTACTCGACGCCGCGGGGTCAGCTAACCGAGCAATTGAACACACTCGAAAAGAGCTTTGTGGCACTCGCCGATCGATCAGCAGACAGAAGATCGAGTCAACGCTGGATCGCGGGTTTCTGGATGCGACGTCTCTCGCAGAATTTCTGGTGACCAAGGGCGTGCCGTTCCGGACGGCCCATCACATCGTCGGCACGCTGGTGGCGAGGTGTGAGAAGGAAGGGAAGCATGCGCTGAAACAATTGAGCGTGGATGCGTTTAATGAAGTGATTGCTGCCTCAACCATCCACAATCCACAATCCAAGTAACGGATGAAGTTTATACGTGCCTTGGGGCAGCGAATGTCGTGAAGCGATATCAGAGCGCAGGGGCGGCCGGTGGGAGGCCGTTTGAGGAGCAGTTGAAGGCGTGGAAGAAAAGGTTGGGGGTTTAAGTGTTGGTTAGCCCGGTCGCTTGCGACCGGTTGTGTTGGAGCTCTCGAAGAAAAACCGGCCGCAAGCGACCGGGCAAACGAAGATCAGATCATCGAAAGGGGTTTGATATGATCGCATCTCACGTCATCATCAGCGCCTACGGATTCTGGTTACCCAACGACCCTCGTGGCTCGTGGTCGGATTTTGTCGGTTCGTGGGAACTGTATAAGTTCGGACCCGCGACGAAAGTAAACGACTCTCGCAATTACGCGAAGGATCCACATGACGCGGACCTTCGTCGTGCCGCAAAACGAGCCCTGAAATTTCCCCCCGTCCGATTCAATGATGCACAGCGCGAAGCGATTGCCGCTGGATTTGCCCTCGCTTGTGCGGAAGGTTCATACATCTGCTTCGCCTGCTGTATCGGGCACGATCACGCTCACCTGGTCATCGGGCGACACCAGCGCGATCCGGAGACGATCGCCGGACATTTCAAATCACACGCCACGCGCGAGTTGACTCGGCGTGGGATTCATCCGCTGAATGGCCAAACCGGAAAACGCGGCGGCCTGCCCACACCTTGGAGCGAGGGGTGCTGGAAGGTGTTCATCGATGGAGAGGAACAACTTCACGCGGCCGTCGGGTATGTACGACGGCATCCGGGCAAAGAGGGATTGGTTCGGCAGGAATGGGAATGTGTTGCCAAGAAGATGGAACATGCGTAAGGCAGAAAAGAATCCGCCAGCGCGATGGAGAAGCCTTTTTGAGGAATAGCTTAGCGCGCGGATTGAGCGGCGAATGCGGCGGTCGTCAAGCAGTTTGGGGCGGCTGTTCGTGCATATAGCTGCGTTTAGAATGCTGATTGAACTCGTGTTTAGGCAACGTGAGAAGAAGGTCGCTAGCTTTGTCCAGCCAATTCGCGGTTGAGAATGCCCTTCAGATTTGAATCGATCGGCACGGACGTGTGCTCGTGGATGATTTTCACGCCCCCATCGCCATTAAGCCGCAGCACCCATGTCAGGCGGTTCTGCATGGAGCGGAGGATTTGGCCCGTTGGAGATTCGGCGGCGTAGGTGACGAAGGCGGTTATGCACGCGAACTCGCCGAGCGCGGTGATCCTTACTTCGTCGAAGCGGACGCGAACGCGCTCGTCGCCGAGCGAGCTGAACCAGGATTGAATCGTCGGGTGGCGGGCTGATGACGATTCGTAGGACCAGGTTGACCAGGTGTCGAATACGCGAGCGGCCGGGTCGTACAGCGCCATAAACGCTTCGACATTTCTCGTGTAGACGGCGGAGATGTATCCGTCGATCGCGTGCGCGACGTGCTTATCGATTGAATTCATGGCCACACCACTTCTCTTTCGATCCTGATCCGCGGAGATTACTCCACCATTCCGGCCAGCATCGTCAACAGTTCATCATATTTGCCGTCGCGCTCGGCGGTGCGGAGGGCCATGGCGCGGGCGCTGACGATCTCGCCATTTTTGGGATTGGATTTCAGCAGGCTCATTGTTTCGGCGATGTAATCGGGCAGCGGCATGGCGCGCGGGTCGCTCGCCTGTTGTGAGCCGCCGAGTTCGGTCTGCACATACGGCGGCGCGATTTCGAGAACTTCGACTGGCGTATCCTTCAACTGATATCGCAATGAGACCGTGTACGCATGCAGTCCGGCCTTGGTGGCGCTGTAGGACGGCGCGGTGACGAACGGCACAAACGCCAAGCCGGAGGTGACGTTGATGATGGTGGCCTTTTTCTGCTTGAGCAGATGAGGCAGCAGCGCGGCGGTGAGACGGATCGGGCCGAGCAGGTTGGTGGTGATCGTGGATTCGGCGATCGACAGGTCGCCCTTCAGGCCGAGAACTTTTTCGATCTTCATCATGCCTGCGTTGTTGATCAGGATGTTGAGCGCGGGGAATTGTGCGATGAGTTTCTCGGCGAATGTCTTGATCGCCTCGGGTTTTTCAATGTCGAGCGCCAGCGACTTCATACCGGGATTGGCTTTGGTGACTTCGTCGAGCACGGATTGGCGTCGTCCGGCGATGATGACCTGGTTGCCGGCCTTGTGCAGCGCCTCAGCAAGCCCGCGGCCAATGCCGGAACCGCCGCCGGTGATGAGAATGGTGCTGCCAATGATGTTCATGGGAACTCCTGTTGATGGTGATATTGCGATTAAGCCTTCAGCGTTTTCATATCGATGACAAAGCGATATTTCACATCGCCTTTTTTCATCCGTTCATACGCCTCATTGATCTTCTGAATCGGAATCATTTCGATATCCGAGACGATGTTTTTCTCCGCGCAGTAGTCGAGCATTTCCTGAGTTTCGGGGATTCCGCCGATGGCAGAACCGGCAAGAGATCGGCGGCCCAGAAGCAGGTTGAAGACCGTCGGCGAAGGGTGCGGCGTATCAGGCGCGCCGACCAGAACCAATGTGCCGTCACGCTTAAGCAGCGAAATAAACGGATCGAGATTGTGCGAGGCAGCGACGGTGCTGACGATCAGATCGAAGCTGCGCTCGTGCTTTTTCATCTCGTCGGGATTCTTCGAGATGACGACTTCATCCGCACCAAGGCGCTTGCCGTCGGCGACTTTGTCCGGAGAGGTGGTAAACAGCACCGTGTGGGCACCAAACGCGTGCGAGAACTTCACGCCCATGTGCCCCAGCCCGCCAAGGCCGACGATGCCAACCTTTTTGCCGGGGCCCGCGCCCCAGTGTTTCAGGGGCGAGTAAAGCGTGATGCCCGCGCACAGCAGCGGCGCGACGGCGGCGAGGTTGAGTTTATTCGACACGTGTAAAACGAATTTTTCGTTGACGACGATGTGGTCGGAATATCCGCCGTAAGTGACCGCCGCGGTTTTGTGCGGGTCGGGCGAGTTATAGGTGAAGATGGTGCCGCCGGTGTCGCAGTATTGTTCCATGCCTTCCTTACACGATGCACACTTGCCGCAGGAATCGACCATGCAGCCGACAGCGGCGAGATCGCCGGGCTTGAATTTGCTCACCTTCGCGCCGACTTTCGTCACCTTCCCGACGATTTCGTGGCCGGGCACGCAAGGATAAACCGTCGGCCAGACATCCCATTCGTTTCGCACGGCGTGAAGATCAGAATGACAGACGCCGCAGAAGAGGATGTCGAATTCGACATCATTGGGGCCGACATCGCGCCGCGGGATGATGGCGCCGGCAAGCGGAGTGGTGGCGCTATTGGCGGCATAAGCTTTAGCGGTTGACATGAGGATTCCTTTGGTAATTCGGTTTCGATCCGCTCAAATCGTTTTTAGGCACCCATTGCACGGAAGACAAGCTCTTAACATTTGCGATTTCTTCGATCCTTGCTCCTTTTTCGACAAAGACTTCTGGGGTAATCCGCAATCACACCGCAAAGATTGCCCAAAACCGCACGCGGCTGAAAAAAGTATTTGCGATCCCATCAAAATTGCTTGCCTGCGAAATGGTTTTCCCGAAAATCCCTCGCGGAGTCAGAAGTTCAATTCTTTTGGAAGGGAAAAAACAAATGTCGATTCATTCTCGTCGGTTCGCGGCTTTGGCGGCGATCGGTTTCCTCGGCGCATCAGCGCGGGCGGCAACGCTTCAGTATGTCGTGCCCATCGACGGGGCGAATTATCTGAGTCTGACCGGCCACGGCAGCCAAACAGTGAATGCGGCGGATTTGGTGATCGAGTTGCAGGTGCCGCAGTACGACCCGCTGGCGCATGGGCCGCTGCAATCGGCTGATCTCGATTTTGAAACCAACTATGACCTCTCCTTCGACAACGGCACGGAAGGGGGCGGCAATAGCTACACGCTCGGTGGGGAGGAACAACTCAATACGCACGGCTATAGCAGCATTGGCGGCGGGAATGGCAACGGCGGCCAGCCGGGCAGCCACTTCGATCTATTCGCGCCGATTTCCGATTCCGAGACGCTGGCAAACATCGCCAATCCCGCCGAGCAAGCGCTGCTTGGCACGGGCTTCGCCACCTTTGACTGGCAGGAGGCCGACAATGTAACCGTCGACAGCTTTACTGGCGGCGATGCTCAATTCGTGCGTACGTCCGGCGGAAGTTTGACCGTGACCTATCACTTCGTGCCTGAGCCGGCATCCCTGGGATTGGTCGGCGTCGGTGCGGTCGCTATGATGCGCAAACGTCGATCGCCCGCCGCCGCGAAATAACGTTGCGATTGACGAAAGACAAGTCTGAGGATCAACTCATCGTCAGGAGGAAATGACTGGGGATGTCACAGCGCCAAAAGCGCGTTTGGGGCAATCGGATGACCGATTCACAATTAAGCGCGGGCCCGGATTCTCTGTTGCCGTCTACTGTTCGTCATGGCGGGCTGGTGGGATGGGGTGTGTTGCTGATTGTACTGGGGACACTTCTTTGCCTCTCTGTCGTCACTGAGATTTTTGCATCCGCGGCGGCAATGGAAGAACACATGCTTCAACCGCCGACAGACGTCGTGCGGCAACGCACAGTTCCTTCGCACGATGCGGACGTTGATGCTGTCTTAATCATCGGAATGGTAGTGGCGGGCGCCGCGGGCACGGGGTTGCTCTGGACGGGAATCGCCTCCTGCGTGGCCCGGCGATGGGTGCGGCCCATCGTCATGATCTTTTCAATGCTGACATTGATCGTTGTGCTTTTGGGCGTCGTCGCCAATTTGCTTAGTCTGCCTGAATTGCTGAAGCGTGTCGATGAGACCACGCTAACGCGGCATCGCGGCCCGACTTCGGGCGCGGTCCTTTCCATCGAGTGCCTTCAACTTGCCGTGGTTCTCGGCGTGGGCGTCGTGCTTCCCTGGATCATCTTTCGATTCTACGCGAGCGCTCAAACGCGGCAGGCCTTAAAAATTTTGGATGCGCGGCCGAGCTGGACCGATCGCTGCCCCATTCCCATCCTCGGCTGGGCCATATTCGTCGGGCTCATGGGAATCTCCATGCTGCTGAATTTGTTCCATCCGGCCGTCCCCGCATTTACGGTGGTGGTGATGGGCAGCGGCGCAATCATCGCCGGTTCAATCATCGGCGTGGCGCTGCTCTGGTCGGCATTGTTGTGTTACAGAATGGATCGTCTTGGCTGGATGGTGTCATTGTTTATTCTGGCGATCCTGAGAATTTCAACCGCAACCTACTATTGGACAGGCGGCGAGCCAGCCGACATTCTGCAAGCCGCTTTCTGGCACGAGCATCAAAACGTCGTGCCTCATTGGGTGATCGCGGTGATGTCAACCGTCGAAGCGTGCGCCCTGATCGGGTACGGCGTGTTCGTCGAGCGATACTTCAAAGCAAAATATCAGGTCGGTTTGATTTCCAGCGGCAGTGCGGCGTGAATGACGCAATCCAGAAAAGAGATGTTGGCGGAATGCGGCGAATCGTCGTCATCGGCACCAGTTGTTCCGGCAAGACGACACTGGCGCGCGAACTGTCGCGCCGCCTGAATCTTCCCTATGTCGAACTCGACGCCTTGCATTGGGGGCCAAACTGGACGCCTCGCGAAGGATTTGCCGAACGCGTGGAGCAGGCGATCGCAAATGATGCCTGGGTGATTGACGGCAATTATTCAGCCGTGCGGCGCAAAATCTGGGCGGCGGCCGACACGATTGTGTGGCTTGATTATCCGCTGCGAATCGTACTTTCACGCGGCCTGCGCCGATCGATCGTGCGGGCCTGGAATCAGACAGAACTCTGGCACGGCAATCGCGAAAGCTTCCGGCTGACCTTTCTGGATAAAGAATCGATTCTGCTCTGGCTGCTCAAATCCTGGCGGCAACACCGCCGAGACTATCCGAAGCTGCTGCGATCAAAAGAATTCGCGGCGAAGCGGATTATCCGGATGAGACATCCGCAAGAGACGGCGAAGTGGATCGATCAACTCCCATTTTGCCCAATAGCCGATGCAATCTAACTATCAGACCGATTAAACAGCGCCGACGTACTACAGA
>DATAPK010000214.1:0-9086 GCA_036265245.1 Tepidisphaeraceae bacterium
CGAGATCGAGGCAGAATACTAACTTCGTCCACATTCCCCCAGTTCCCGTTTCCCGCACCCGGCCTATTGCTCCGAAACCGAGTGACTGATCGCTGACTTGAGTTTGCCAAGCACGTCGTCCTTCAATCGGTACGATTCATCGTCATCGAATTTTGCAGAAGGCAAAGTAGACTCCATAAAGCGCTGAATGCGACAAGACATAAATCCGGTTATAGGCATCGCCTCTTGCGTAGACGGGTGCCTTCTCATTACGTCTAATAATGTACGTCGAAAGTCGTGTCTATAATACTCTTCAACCGAGGTTCGCTGATCCCACCATAGATCAGCTTTGTTAACAACGGTCAGTGTCCAGTCAATTCTATGGCGCGCACGGTCTATGAGATGAAAACATAGGTCGACATCCTCCTTCAAGAAGATCTGCTCAGCATGCCGATTCCGGTGGAGAATTTCCGTTACTCCCCCCGCGGCCTGTTGTCGGGGATTCCGAGCCTCATAGAAACCGTTCGCGACGACAATAATCACGCCCATTGGCGAAACGCGAGGCATCTGACGCAAAAGCTTCACATCCAACACATCGTGAAACAAGACAGTATTAGTTCCCAGAACACCCACTGTCGTCGCGTTCTCCTTGCTGGATTCTAAGCGCGGCTGTGTCCGTTCCGGAGAACCCACAAGCAACGCGACCAGTGAGGTCTTTCCGGCCCCATGTGGCCCGACCACCAGAACTTCTCGGTTACGACCAAGCAGATATTCGGCGAACCTTGACAATGCAGCGTTCATACTAACTACGTAATCAGGAAATCTTAGGACCGAGAAGCGGCAATAGCAGCGGTCATCTGCTGGATCAAATTACTGCGGACAATCGCGCGATCGTCGTCATCCCAATCCGCTGCGGGATCAATTTGCGCGTAAAACTTCTGTTTCCTAGCCGACATCCTTACTGCAATATGCTGGATATCAGGCCCTGCAAGCTTTCGAAACTCTTTGTAATATTCGCCTGATTCGTAGTGCTGCAGCACGCCAGATGTGCCTTGCCAAAGGTCCGCCTTTGTGACAACTGTAATTACAAACGGATTTTTGCCCATTGTTGACATGCGGGACGCCCATGACGTCAGCCCTATGTTTTCACGCTTGCGATGCTCTGAAAGATATGCGTCAAGTTTTGTTATTGAAAAATCCGGCTTCGGATCGGCATCGTATTGATGGTAACCATAAGAAACGACGTTGATAACACCGACGTACGTGCCGGTACGCACTGCTTTATCTAATTGCGGATTGACAAATGGGCTGTCGTGCTCATCCGGGTTAATCCGATGACCGGGCGTGTCGTTTATTTTGATCGCCGTCTTGTTGAGCTTCACCTTCTCCTCTTTGGCGAATTGTGTCCTGTTGATCTCTTCGATCATTCTAGGGATCATTTCATCTTGAAGGGAGTTGACTAGCGCTGTCTTGCCTGTCCCAGTCGATCCTACCGCCAGAATTCGTGCATGTTTGGAAAATGCTTTTCGAAAGAGTTCGACCATGTCAGGCATATATTTCAGGACGAGCTTCAACCAATCAGGGTCTGCGGCCATGTTATGACTCCTTTTGACGCACTACACACAGTTCGTCGCGAAATCAGTTCGTATCGGACGCGTGGCCGAACAACGTTGACACTATCATTTAGGGCGTCGTTTGTCACTAATGCCAACGAAGAAAGCGGAAAGATAAGTGTGGGAGTGAAATCCAACGGGGTCGCTTTTTATCGTCCTACATTTCAGCCGATGAATATGGCATGCTCCCCCTCCATCCGCCCCACCCACAAGCAGATTCCCAGCACGCCGCTGGCGAGTTCCGCCGATAAAGAAATATGCGAGCATTAAGCATACGCCAACCCTTCGCCGAGCTGATCCTTCGCGGGATCAAGCGGGTTGAGTATCGTTCACGTCCGACGCGGATCATTGGGGAACGCTTCCACATCTACGCCAGCAAGACGCCCGCGTCGCGGTAGAGAATAGACACGAGACAGGAGAGCCCCCGCCCCCCGCCCGGTAAAATCGCCTCGCACGTCGGGCCATCGGCGGTTTGCGACACCCCATCCACGCCGCTTGCGTGATCCCTGGCTGGTTTTGCCAATTCCATCGAAGAGATTGCCAATCACTTCGAGGATTTTAACCGGAACTTCGAAGGTGTCGGGATAAAGCGCGGATGTTTCACGTTGGAGCTTCGATGGAGTTAGCCAGGCATGGCATGAATGAATCCGTTTCCCGAATGGATCGGCATTGCCATCGGACTGACGACCGATCGCCTAACTAGTCGCGTCCCCGTATCGCGCTCTAACTAGTCGCGTCCCCGTATCGCGCTCCCCCGTATCGCGCTACTAATAAATGTCTTGCAGTTTATTATTCGCTCGCATAGAACTTCCTGCGGAGAAAGTTTTACAGGAGAGAAGATGCATCACGGGGAAATAGGCGGGATTCGCTGCGCTTCCGTTCTAACAATTGTAATAGGTCTGCTCGCCGCGGACAAAGCTTTTCTTTCAGGCGGGCGAGCGCGCATCTTCCTCGGCGTCCTGTGCCTGTGTGTCGCGATGATCAGCACAAAGTCGCAAGCGGCGACGACCGTTCACTATAACGTCACCATGGATCTTTCAGATCCCAGCATTTTCACTCCCCGTCCACAAAACAACCTCGGTTTCTTTACAGTTCCGCTCACGCCGACACCCGCTCCTGGATATGGTGTCGGTAACACGGTAGATGTGTCGCTATCGTTTGTCGGCAGCCAGCGATTACTCCTGACGGCCCATCCGACAGGCCAAAGTGCTCCATTCGGCCAGCAGGGCATCGGGATTTTTGTCTATGACAATACTCAGCCGAATAACTGCTCTGGTTCCCTCACAGGCTCAGTTTCGCTGATCGACCCACAGGGCTCCAACCTGATCAACTCCGCCTCAAATAATATAAGCTTCGGCGCCGCCCAAGGCGCTTTCGACCGGCTGTTTGCGACGTATACGGATTCAACATTTTCTGTCGCGGGATTCGAGTTTCAACTCAATATTCAAACACTGTCACCGGCTACGGTGCTTCCCAACGAGGTTCAACTGGAACTTCGCGAGTTTCAGGTTCAATCCATTCCCGAGCCCCCAGCAGGGTGTCTCTTCCTGGCAGCACTGAGTGCTCCATTGATTTGTAACGCACGGCGATTCTCGCGTTTTTGCCGACGGACTAAAAGGGACGTAGCTATTTTCCATTTCCCGGGATAAATGAAGGGGACAGCCAAATCAGCCCGCATCTTCTCGACCGCGCCCCACTCTATCCGCCGGACCCGCAAGCTCTCTTCCCCGCGCCTCGCTGGCCCGTTCTGCCGATAAAGGAATGTGCGAGCACCAGGCATCCGCCCAACCCAGTGCAGAAACGATGAAGTTTTGATTACCCGATCTCCGGGTTCCCAAAGATGAATGATGAACGAACGGAAATTGCTGTCCATTCGTGTCATTCGTGGCTAAACGAGAATCAAATTCATCGACCTATGCGCCCGATGCGCCATGCGACCTCAGACCGAATACGCCCGTAAAAGATCAACGCGACTCACGTCCACCGCACATACTTCGCCAGCAATTCCCCCCGGCTATGCACGCCCAGTTCTTTGTAAATCGCCTGCGTATAGCGATGCACCGTATGCCGGCTCAGCTTGAGCTTCGCCGCCACTTCTTTCTCCGCGTCGCCCTGCAAAAGATATCGCAACACCGGCTGAAGCCTCGGCGCCAGCGCCTCAAGCTCCACCCGCGCCGTCGCCGGCGCGTAATACACGTGCGGCGCGTTCGTGTGCAGCAGATGAACGATCGCCTTATCGCGCTCGCTGAATTCCGGATCGCCATGCGCACGCTGCACGCCGATGCTCATGTCATTCCCATCCGGCAGCGTCAGCCGGCAATAGAGCGAATGGTCGATATCGAACGGCCGGCGAACGATGTCATAATGCGCCGATCGATAATATTCCCTGTCCTGGACGTGACGAACCATCGTGATGGTCTGCCCGCGCGCCGCAAGAAACTCCGTCAGCGCCGGGTCCGCCGGATCGTTGTGAACCAGAAACAATTCAGAATACCGGGCCTCAGTCTCACAACTGGTGTTGATGTTGATGATCGTCCCAGGCCGGGCCAGCGGCCCTTCTCCCGGAAGCGCCATCTCCATCGCCGCCGCGCTTCGCCCTCCAACCAGCTTCAACAACTCCGTCAACACGTGCGTGCGGCGAATCACTTTGTCGGCGGGCAACTCCGTCACCTCGCCAACCAACCTCAGCAACGCCGCCATGTCCGCTTCACGAACCAAATCAAATCGAAACATCAATCGGTCTCCTTTCCGTTTTCGCGGGGGCGAACTTGTATCCACCCTGGCAATCTCCTGCAACATTCAACGCAACATTTGCCACACAAGCTATGTACCCAATCAGGCACCTTGTTTTACATCTCGACGCGCCTAGCCTTGGTCGAGGTTTGATATCCAGCCCGCATCCACAGGCTAGACTACTTACCTCGCAAATTATTCCTGGATTCGTCTTATGACGCACCTGCTTGAAGAAAACATCGACGGCGTAACCGTCTTGCGAATTTCAGGAAGCCTCACCGTCGCCGGCCTGCCGGAAATCGAAGCCCGCTTCAACACGCTCCTCGAAAAGAAAAATATTTGTGTCGTCGCCGACCTCGCACAAGTCGACGCCATCACCACGCCCGCGATCACTCTGATGCTCAGAACCGCCCGCACAATCGAGAAAAACGGCGGCAAAATGGTCTTCGCCAGCGCCAGGCCTAATCTCCGAAAAATCTTCGCCTGCTGCCGGCTGGACAGAGTTCTCACCTTCGAAAGCGATTTTCCCACCGCCCTAAAAATCGCTCAAACCCCCGAACCCGCCGAGCAATTCGGATAGAACCCGATAGTGATCGATCCCGAATTGGTCATTGGAAATTCATTGGTCATTCGTGCTTGGTCATTGGTCCTTCCCACTTCTCACGCCCGCGCTTCCGACACAAATTTGGAAAGCAATTCCCCCCGGCTGTTCACGCCAAACGTCCGGTACAGCACTTTCGTGTACGCGTGGATGGTATGTGGGCTCAAACCCAGCTTCATCGCCGCCTGCTTCTCCGCATCGCCCGCGAGCAGCCGCTGCAGCACCGGCCGCAACCGCGGGGCCAGCGAAGCAACCCGCAGATCCGTCTTCGACACACTATCCCCCGCAGCTTGCCCCTGTGGTTTGGCAATATAAAGCCCCCCAAGATTCTCATTGAAAACATGCAGCAACTGCGCGTGCCGCTTCGTAAAGAGCGAATCGTGACGCTCGCGCTGAAGCGAAATCTTCATTCGCCGGCCGTCCGGAGTGGTCAACGTTCCATAAAGCGATTCGCCCAAACCGAGCGGCCTCCGAAGATTGTTATAGTGATCCGACCGATACCACGCCCGGTCAATCACATCCTCCCGGCGATAAGTCACAACCGGTTTCTCATTCCGCAGCAGCGTCGGAATACATGGATCCAGCGAGGCAAGCGTTCCCGTCAAATAGCGATTGATCACATCTTGATCGTGAGGCGACAAGCTCCCCGCATGCGTGATCGTGCCCGGCAACGCCCATCCCTTGGTGTGGATGTATTTCGGATCCATCTCCGAACACACCGCCCACGTGCCGCCGATCAAGTCGAGCAAACGATTGAGGATATGCGCGCGGCGCACAGACACATCCTGCTCCAGTTCGCCAACCTCGCCGGCGATTCGCAGCAGCGCCGCAACGTCTGCATCAGCAAAAGTGTTGTTCATTGATCCATTCCTCAGACGACGAAACCGCCCGCATCGTCCTGATGCAGGAATTGCACATCACGTCATGCGCCAAACAATCGAAAGTCGAACAAATAAAAAGAATTTCGCGCGTGCTGGCCTGTTTCCCCGCGTCTGCGGGCAACAAAAACATACTATCCGCTTCTCCAAAATGTTGCTATGCCCGTTTAGGTACATAGCCCGCCCCTGGGGACCGTGACTAGATTTCCTCAGAGTATGAAACGCACACGGAATCATCGAACGGGCATGACGGGCATTGGCAAGGCATCCAGCTTTTTGCTGCTGGCGCTCGCCGCAGCCCCGGTGGCGCAGGCTGATTCATTCAGTGAATCGCCCGTCATCACCACCCCGCCGCCGGCAACAAGCCCTCAGCCCGATCGAAATCGGGTCGGCGTGCTCGCCTGCGTCGGCATCATGATGCTCGTTAAGCATCACCGGAAATTCCGTATATGAGTTTTCACCCCAGGAGATACACCATGAACAACCGCAAGCGGCGCGCATACACGCCCGCAACAAGAAACTAAGCGATCCACCACTGAAATCGCAGCGATCACCAGCGCGACACGCGAGTGCCGCGCACGGAGATTCTATGTCTCAAAATTTGTCCCCAAGAACTGTTTCGGGCCTCTGCTTCTTTGGGTTCCACACTGTCAGGCTCAAAAGTTTCTTCCTTGATTGGAGGTCTGTTATGTCAGCGCATCGCAATTCGTATCGTTCTCCTTTCGAACGATTGGAGAGCCGTTCTCTCATGTCCGCCACCGTCTTCGACCAGACGAACCTGGTGTCGGATCAGTTTGGGGTTGCACAGATTCAGGATAAACACCTGATCAACCCCTGGGGCATTGCACTCAACCCCGCCGCCGGCGCGTTCTGGATCGCCGACAATGATGCCGGCGTCGCCACGCTCTACACCGGCGATGTGAAAAACAGCTCGCTTGCCAAAGCGCCGCTGGTCGTCAGTATCCCCAACGGCGAAGCAACCGGTATCGTCAACAACACGACGATGGACTTCGTCGTCAAAGACAAAGCCGGCCACAGCGCCCCCGCCGTCTTCATCTTCGCTTCCGAAGATGGCAACATCAGCGGCTGGAACCCCACTGTTCCCCCGCCCGCTCCTTCCACCCACGCGCAGCCCGCAACGCACGTAAACGGTGCCTTCTTCACCGGCCTTGGCATCGCCAGCGCCGGCGGAAAGAACTTCATCTACGCCGCCGATTTTGCCGGCGGAAAGATCGACGTCTTCGACGCCCAGTTCCACAAGACCACCCTGAGCGGATCATTCACCGATTCGCATATCCCCAAAGGATTCTCGCCGCACAATATTCAAAACCTCGGCGGGAACCTATTCGTAACCTACGCGCAGCACGACCCCGCCCACCCCGACCGCGAAGTCTTCGGCGCCGGCAAGGGATTCGTCGATGAATTCGACACCAGCGGGCATCTGATCCGTCGCATCGCCTCCGGCGGATCGCTCAATGCGCCGTGGGGTTTGGCCCTGGCCCCCAAAAACTTCGGATCCTTCGGCGGCGATCTTCTCGTCGGCAATCTCGGCGATGGTCACATCACCGCCTTCGACCCGACCCGGAATTTTAATTCCGAAGGCCAACTCAAAAACGCCTCCGGCCACACCATCGCCATTCAGGATCTCTGGGGCCTGCAGTTCGGCAACGGCCTTTCCTCCGGCGACACAAACGCGCTCTATTTCACCGCCGGCTCCGGCCATTATCAGCACGGCCTGTTCGGCTCGATCCGAATCGCTCGCGACATCACGACGAGCACGGCGGACGATCACGGACATGCCGATCTCTTCGTCAAAGGCACCGGCGACGCCGATCAGTTGTCCATCAGCGAAGATGTGAACGCGAAGACCACCACGCTCGTCACCGACGGCCGAACCCAGGTGTTCGATCATCTGTTCTCGCAGATCAACATCCAACTGAAAGGCAAGCACAGCCACATGACGCTTGACCTTCCAGGAACCACGACCCTCAGCATTAACGAGGCCTAGCATCCTTCCCCACCCCGGGCCGTTGCCGTCGCGACCTTGTCGCGCCGGCGCGGCCTGGCGGGAAGCTTGATCGATCGTATTCGCTGTTTATCCCGGGGTGTACCACAAGTGCACTACCCGGCCGCGCGGCAGCGACTACTGTTCCTCGCCGGCCATCGCATATGGCCCTGTAGCCGCGACGCCTGCGTCGCCTCTGTTTCAATCAAAGAAACATACTTAAGGAGATTTCGCCATGTACAACATCATCAAAAAACGAACCAAGTCCCGGAAGCTCGCCAAGCAATCGCGCTACACCAGCAGCGCCATCGCAACCTCCGTTTCTCTCGAAGCCTTGGAACAACGCACGCTCTTCTCCGCGACGTTCGACCCCGGCGATACCTTCGCAACCGCCCTGAATATTGGCGATCTCAACGGCCAGCAGTCCTTCAACGGCGCGCTGAAAATTTCCAATCTGGAGGACTTCTACAAATTCACCATGCCCCGAGGCGGCATGTTCACGACCCGATTCCGCACCAATGTAATCGGCCAGCAGATCGAGCTGTTCCGCGAGCAGCTCGACGCCAACGGCAAGCCGCAGGAGATCCAGGTTGATTCTCAACCCACCACTCAGGATGTCCCCAACGACGGCTTTGCAGGCGGCGATCTTTCCAGTCGATTTCTCAACGCCGGCACTTATTTCATCGAGGTCTCTGAGCGTGGCATCGACACGCCATACTTCCTGGCCATGACCGCCGACTACGCCGGCGATTCCTTGAAGAACGCCCGCAATATCGGCAGCGCGACTGACGCGACATTCCAGGATTTCATCGGCACGAACACCTCGCCAAGCCTGAGTGACCCGGTCGACATCTACAAGGTGAAGATGGACGCGGCGGGGCAACTGGCGGCACGACTGTCGCTGGACAACACCAACCCCAACGCCGTCAAAGCGTTCGTTCAGTTGATTCATGATGCTAACGGCAATGGCGTGATCGACCCCGGCGACATACTACTCTCGGCAACTCCAGGCACAGTCACGTTGACCAGCCTGAAAGTGCCCGCGGGAACTTACTTCGTGCGGGTTGGGATTGGCTTCAACGCGTCCAACTACCACCTGAACATCAACGCCGACTACGCCGGCAGCACGCCGAGCGACACGCGCGCGATGGGTTCACTCGACGTCGGCAAGTCGTTCAACGATTTCCTCAGTTCCACGACCGATCCGCTTGATCAGTACAAGTTCAGCGTCAATTCCACCCGGCCGTTATTTCTCGCCTATTCCTCCAGCGACAACG
>DATAPK010000215.1:0-4612 GCA_036265245.1 Tepidisphaeraceae bacterium
CACAACAAGCTGCCGAGAAAATACGGCACGATCATCAGCGCGATTCCCGCCAGCAGTGGCACGAACCGAACAGCCTTCTTGCCGTACATGAACATCCCCAGCCCCACCGTGCTGTAGACCATCGAAAGCAAAAGCCAATTGACATTCATCGCAATACCGCGCCATTCATCACGCAATGCCAGTGATCTGAAAACGCTCGGAATCAAACAGCCGCAAGCGCATCCATCACCGTCGCAATCTTCTCTTCCAGATTTGTGTACGCCCGGACATGCTTGAGGTTGGGATGCGAACCCCACAACTTCAGCAACAGCTTCCCGCTTTCGATGGCGCCCTGCGCATCTTCAAATCGACAAAAATTACTTGAATCGCCATCGTACAACCCAAGCGCCGCCGAGCTTTCAAGAAGAATGACCGCGTCGTACCGCTTCAGTTCCTTTTCCAGCGTCGACTGCACATCCCGCCAGTAATCCGCCGGCCCCTCCGGCCAATACGCTGCCCCGTCGATCGTCCCGCGATCCAGTAACAAAATTTTATCCGGATTCGCCGCCGCCGTGCGATCCTCCTGATCAACCTGCAAGCGATAAATCTTCCGCTGCACATCCCGCCGGCCTTCCACGTCGAGCTTGTCCCAGCGCGTTTGCAAAGCATCATAAACCTGCGTGGCCGCCTCGGGCACGAGGACAAACCGCTCGGGATGCTCAGCGGCAATGCGACGGCTGATAACCGTCTTTCCCGCGCCCGGCCCACCTGTCAGTACAATCCGAATACTCACGCAAACACCTCGTTCATCGTCCATCTTCCAGCAGATTTTCGCCGGCAACCCAATGACTTTCTTACGCCCCAAGTGTACGCTGTATGCATGCTTCGGCAACGTCAGACTCTCACCGGCTGGTTCACGCTGAGCATGATGCTCTACGTGAGCATCTGGTGCTGCTGCGGCATATCGATGGGGCAATTCAACTCCGCCGCCGCAAAGTTGCCGCATCTGGATTGTTGCAACACACCCAGCCCCCAGCCCGCAGTCACCCCCGCAAAATCCCCCTTGGACCATCGCCCTTGCTCCTCCTGCCCGCTAACCGAGCTTCGCGAACGGGCGTATTCCAAATCGCACAACGCTCAGGTCGCCGCGTTGGATATTTGCATAACTGTTCCCTCCCTTATCGCACCAATTTCTCACAGCCATATTGGGGCAATCGCATTCCAATGCGTCTGCGATGAATCGCCCCCGCCCAACACGCTGCTCGCACTTCATACCTGCTTACTTTGTTGATTCTCCCATTCCCGAATCGATTGTCGGCCTGTTTTTGATCACTCGGCGGGCAACCGCTCGCCAATCTTTAGAATTGGAGAATTCCATGTTGAAGTTTTTAGCTATTTTGATCGCGTCATTAACCCTCGGCACTCAACTGAGCGCCGCAAACGGGCCCGTGACCGCAAATGCCTCCTGCTGCACCTCGGCAAACTGCTGCTCATCGGCTTGTTGCGACAAGTCCTGCTGCGGCCAGGTTTGCTCTTGCGATGATTGCAACGCCTGCTGTGGCTGCTGCAATTCATGCTGCAAGTAAGCACGGGTGACCCAAACGGCGGCTTCGACGGCACGCAGCGTCGAAGCCGCCTTTTTTCTGTCCCGATTTCATCCTTGATTTTGCGGTCAATCACGCGAACATGTGCCCAGTGGCGCGGACGAGGGCGATAAAGGCGTGAAAACATGGACCTCATTCAACAACTGGGACTCTCTCCGTCCGGCGTTTTGCCCCGGCTGACTCGGCAGGTCAATCTTCAACTCATCGCCAATGGCTTTGCGCCTCTCAACGGCACATTTGAAGAATTGGCCGAATCGCAGGGGCTTCTCGACCAGTTCCGCGAGCGCGGACGATTGCTGGCCGACCAGCGCTGCCCCGCCGACCAACGCATCGAAGCCTTTCTCGCTTCCTATTTCCGAAACGAAAAAATCGACGGGCCGTTGCGATTACCCGACCAGACGCTCGTGCTGCATCGCCACGGCCTCGCCAAGGAATTGTCGCTGCCCGAAAACGGCGACGAATTTTCCAGCGAGCTTCTAACCAGCTTCCGCCTGAAAAATGGCGTCTTGCATAACCCCAAAAGCGATCGCCGCACCACCAAAGGGACATTCCATGTCGCCGAAGGCGGCCTGCCCGTGCCCGAGGACAAGCAGGCCGTGCCAAAGCTGGTCTTCGCCGCCATGTTTCATCACGCCATGAACCCGCCCGCTGACGCGCTGGTGTTGCCGTTCACCGTGAAACAAAAATCCCCTGTAGCTGCGACGCCTGCGTCGCCTCTTCCTGTTTCTGTTCTAAACAAGGAGGCGACGCAGGCGTCGCAGCTACAGGATAACGATCAACCCGCCCGCGCGTATGTTTCACTGCTTTTGCGCCCCATCGTTTGCCCGGAGGTGCCGGGATTTACACCCGAAAAAACGATGGAAGTCCGATTCTTCGCCCCCGGCACGCTAGTCAGCAATCTCGATTTCGTCGAATCCATTTTCGGCAACGCCGGCGACCCCTTCCTGCCTCAAAACGACGCCGGCCTCGATGTCGAGCATTGGACCGGACACACCGGCTGCGTCATCCTCGCGCCGCATCTCACGAAAGTGACAAAGAAGGAAGTAGGCCTCCCGCACTGGGATCAGGCCACGCCCCGCCAGCGCCGCGACGGAATGTGCTGGAAAGAAGAAATAGAAAAATACAACAACGGCGTCGCCTTTAAGCTCACCTGCCGATCCACCAGCGGCGTGATCGTCACAATCATCGCCGACAACTATTACGGCTATTGCAAAAAAGAAGTCAAAACCCAGATCAGCTACGCCGCCAATCTCTTTGGCAATGTCGAAGAAGAGCACGCCGGCGGCGCCATCGCGTTCAACAGCTACAGCTTCGGCGATGAGTTCGTCTCCGACCCTCTGCGTGGCAACGGGCAAACCATCGCCGACGTCATCGAAAATTACGGCGAGTGGATGGACGTGAAGCCGGAAGGATATGCGGTTGACAAAAATTTCCCCGACTTGATTTACATCCCCACCGCGTCGCGCGCCAGCGTGCGGCGGCAACAGGTGTGGTGGACAACACAAGACGGCAAGGAACATGCGATCCCACTCACGCCGGGCAAAATTTATATGTCGCCGTCCGGGTTCAAGATCCGGATGGAAAAACATCCCGGCGCGCCAAGCTGGCGCATCATCGGCACGCGCGGCGAAGGCACCGTCTGCCACAAACCCTGCACCGTCAGCGGCGGCGGCAAGAGCGAAATCAGCAAATCGCTCGTCGATTACATGCTCTACGGCCCCATCTTCGTGGCCGACGTCGAAAAAGATCTCGATATCGTCGAGCAGATTCTCAAGCGGGATTATTCAAACCGCTGGCGGCCGGATTGCACCGTCAAGCCGGATTATTCCAAAAAATCCAGCCGCTCGATCCTCGGCCCCGAGCGATCGCTCGGCAGCGTCATCAAGCTGCTCACGCCCAGCAGCGATTACACCGACGAATACAACGCCTGGCTCGCCTCGCTCCCAAATTACATCTATCCCATGCTCTTCATCATCAAGCGCTTTTATCGCCCCGAATGGGGCGACAACTGGCGCGAGCATTTCAGCGTCGATGAAGTCAACGGCAACCCCGGCCATGAGCTGAAATACGAAAAACGCAAATTGGTGGGAACGTATCTTCGCGTCGGGCTGACGGGAGATCATTCCTGGCGCACCTACAAAGTTCGCCAGGACTTCGCCGCCGCAATGAAGATTCAGATTGAAGACGATATTTCCGCATCCGTCGTCGCGCCGGCTCACTCGCTGCCGCTGGTCGATGCGACGGTGGATCAGGACAAGAGCTACAAGTTTGTCGTCAACTGCGAATCGCGGCTGTTCCAAAGGCCCGACGACGCTGTGCATCGCGGCCTCGACAAGCAAACCGAACTGGATATGTCGCGCGCCGACAATTTCATCTCCAACTTTCAGCCGCTGACCGTCAGCGATGCAAAAGAAATGGTGGAAACGGTCACCGAGTTCGATCTCTTCACCCCGCCGATGAAAAAGCTGCTGCAGAAGGCCGCGAAGGATGACAGCGGTTATGTCGCCTGCTCCGCGATCCCGCGCATCATCGACGGCAAGCCAAGCAAAAATCCTCGCTATCTGCAGATTCGCCCGGACCTGATGGATCCGATGAGCAAATACGTCGGCGAGATAGGCATGCGATTGTTCCGCGCGATCCCTGCCGACAAACCGTTGCTGATGCCCGTCGATGCGGTGCTGGTCGGGCGGCGAAACAATCCCGAAGACAAAGCCGCCCACATTCGCGGCCTCGCGGTTTACAACCCGATTCATTACCAGGAACTCCCCGAACTGTTCATGGATTTTATTTGCTCGTTAACCGGCAAGAGCCCGAGCACCACCGGCGCTGGAACCGAAGGCGCGCTCACCAAAGCGCCGTTTAACGCCGTGCGTCCCACCGCCGACCTCAACGCCGCGCTGGTAAGCTATATCCTGACCGGCCTCGGCGGATTCTCCAGCTCCGCCGGATTCGTCGGCCCGCATTATCAGGTCGATCACGATGTCAGCCTGCTCATGCCCGAAATCTGGAGCAGGCTTACTGTCGAAGAG
>DATAPK010000216.1:0-5824 GCA_036265245.1 Tepidisphaeraceae bacterium
GCCGTGGCGACACCGAAATCGCCACCATGCTCATCAATCGCGGCGCCGACGTAAACTCCGACGACGCTTCCACCCCCCTCTTCGATGCCGCCGAAGCCGGACATGACGACATCGTCAAACTGCTCCTCTCCAAAGATGCCAAAGTCGATTATCGCGTCGCCGGAAATACGCCCCTTCTTCGCGCCGCCTCCGAAGATCATCCCAACTGCGTTGAAACCCTCCTCGCCGCCGGCGCCGACATCAACGCCGCCGACAACGACGGCAACACCTCCCTGCACTACAGCGCCAACATGGGCTACGATGCCGTCGTCTCAATCCTTCTCGCCCACCACGCCAACATCAATTACAAAAACAAAAACAACCAGACTCCCCTCCAATTCCTAATCGCCTGCCGAAACCCCCGAGGCCGCGCGCAAATCGGCGCCGAAGAAGAAAGCAACTCCAACAAAGTCGAAGCCCTCCTCCGCCAAAACGGTGCGAAGTAATCCATCCCCCACCCTTCAGGCCGGTCTGAATCGATCCATTCCCCATCCCGCAAACGTCCCTCGCCATAACGTCCGCGCCTCCGCTTGCGGTTTAGCAAATCCCCAAACCCAATTTCAAACTACCCCACCCCCGACCCGCTTAATCCGCCATCGAGTATCGATCATTCACCGCCCATCCAAATTTGCTCATTCGCATTTTCCTGCTTTCCAAGTCATTTTTCTTCCCACCTCCTAATACCCGCCGCCTTCCCCCGCCCCTCAAAAAACCCTCATTATTGGCCAATTCCACCATTTCCATTAGGTAAGCGATTACTTAGCTGAATTTCGCAATATTTCTCTTGCATCGCACTTCCAATCGGCTATATTGGATGCATTGATGCGGCATCGCTGCCGCTCACAGACATTTCAATTTTGCCAGAAACACCTGGCCTTTTCCCCGGAGGGAAGATGAGAAACGTTTACCGTACGGTAGCACTCGTTGCTTTCGTTCTTTGCTTTACCAAGGCCGCTTGGGCACAATCCTCCACATTCGATTTCGAAGACGGCACCGACCAAGGCTGGGGCTCAGGCTTCGGCACCGACGCCGACACCAACTTCGCCATCGTCAACAATCCCGTCGTTAAGAGTGGAAACGGAACCAACTACATGCGCGTCCCGCGCACCGGTTTCCAGGACGCCGCCTACAACGCCAATAGCGCCAGCTTCGTTGTCACCGGCAACGCCGCCGCATTGGCGCCCACACTCTACGAAGTTAGCTACGACTATTACGTCGATACCTCGCTCTACGCGACCCCCGGAACATTTCTGCAACTCGGCAGCTACCTGAACGCCCAAAACGGATATTATGGGCAGCTCGCTACAGAAGTTCAGTTTGACGGAACACAGTTGGCCAGTGGCCAAGTGCTGACCGGCCATGTGGACGAGTTGGTCGCCAATTATCCTGTGGACACAACCCATGGAGCGTTTCCCGCAGGACAGGGGTTCTACCGCCTCGGCCTGATCGAGAACGGCAACGGAACCATCTCCGTCGACTACGATAACATCAGTATTCACCCCGTTCCCGAGCCCGCCTCCCTCGCCCTGCTCGGACTCGGACTCCCAAGCTTGCTGCTCCGTCGCCGCCGCGGCGCCTGAGCACATCAGTCCTCCAATCGAATGCAATCGGTGCCACGTACTATTACGTGGCACCGATTGTTTCATGACACCACCACCCACAATTCGATACAATCCCCATCGCCATGCCCGATTCACCACGTCGATTGTGCTGAGGCACACCATTCGGGCAAACATATGTAGAAGAAACGAAATCGTTTAGGCGGTGATTTTAGATCGCGGATTTTGAGAACAATGCGGATTTCTCCGCTCTTACCAATCCGAAATCCGAAATCCAAAATCCAAGATCGAACCGCATCGCCCAATTCAAACAACCGGGGCCTCCATGACCCAAATGCCATATCTCCCACCCGACGTTCGCCTCGTCGATGATCGGCGCACCGTCCTTCTGGTGATGGGAATCATCCTGATCGTCCTTGGGATCTTCTGCGGCTGCATGACCGCAATAACACCCCTCGCCCTCTTGGCACCCCGCGCCCCTGGCGTCTCAGCGCCGCGCCTCCGCGACCTCCTCAGTGGATGGATGATCTATGCTTTAGCCACCGTCGGATTCATCTGGACAGGCATCGGCTCGATTCAACGCCGCCGTTGGGTTCGCCCCGTCGTCCTCGTCTTCTCCTGGCTCTGGCTGGTCATGGGCATCTTCGCCTTGATCGCTTTCTCTTCAATGTTCGGCGATTTCCAAAACGCCTTCCCCACACCAAGCACAACCACCCCAACTCCTCCTCCCGCCCTCCCAGCCCTCTTCTTCGCCGCCATGATCGCCTTTGTCGCCATCCTCTACATCGTCGTGCCGATCATTTTCATCCTCTGCTATAAAAGCCCCGCCGTGCAGGCCACGCTCGAGTTTTACGACCCCAACCCGCGCTGGACCGACGCCCGCCCAATCCCCGCCCTGATCTTCTGCGCCATCCTTGCAATCGGCGCACTCTGGTCCCTGTTCGGCCTCGCCCCCGGAATCTTCCTCTTCTTCGGCCTACTCCTCACCGGCCCCATCGCCCGCCTCGCCCTGCTCGCAGCCGCCTTCCTCTTCGTCCTCTCCACTTGGTGGTCCTACCACCTCCGCCCCTCCGGCTGGAAGCTCGGCCTAACCCTCACCCTTCTCCTCTCCACTTCCGCCATCATCACATTGCTTCACGTCCCCCTGATGGAAATCTACCGCGCCGCCGGCACCCCTCCCGATCAAATGGAAACCATCTCCCGCATGCACATGCTAAAGAGCGGCCTAATAGCCACCTACGCCGCCCTCGGCTTAATCCTGACAGTCACCTACGCCCTCTACGTCCGCCGCTATTTCCTCCCCTCACCAAACCCGCAGACCATCCCATCCCCATGACAATCATCGAACAAGTCGCTTCACCCATTGCTAACCCCAGACGCCGGGTCTGAGGTACCGGGAACTCGCGCAGCGGGTACTCCAAGACCCGGATTCCCCCCAGAAGCAGCGCCTGATTTAAATTTGACTCTCACGCACAATCTCAATAACCGTGTTTGCCACTTCAGTGGCAAGCAACACCCAAGATTCACCCAAACCCCGAATCACGCCTTAATCATCCGTTCAATCGTCCCCGCCAATTCCAACGGGTCATACGCTTGCTGCGCCGCAATACGATACACTGGCATCCCCGCCGCGCGCAAGGCAGCATCCTTGAAATCATCTCGCTTCTTGCTTGCGTACCAGCGGTGGCTGCGATCGTCGAGCTCAATCACAAGTAATGGAGCCGTAGTATGCAGATGCGTAATAACAAAATCGACGTGATAGCTTCCAATTGCCCTGAACCAACGCCGCTCATCGCGGCGATCGCGTGGACAAGGTATCACGTCTGCCAGCCTCACCTTAACGAACAAACCGTACTTCCCCTTAATCGCAATTTGAAGCGGATGCCATAATGCTTGCTCTCCCTGACTCAGGAGATGCGCCGATTTGCGGTAAGGCAATGGTGGATTTGGCCCTTCAACCGCTCGCCGATATTCTCTCCAAGTCGATGTCAACGGCGGCAGATTTCGAACAGAAGCTATCGGCTTATCTGCGCGCTGCGATGATCCTTTCCATCGCAGCACCGTCTCACGCGCAACGGGGGAGTATTATTGACGACACGCGGCGCCTTCCTCCTCGGACGCCAAATCCATTCAATTGCGCTTGCCAGCAGCCGACCTGCAGCAACAATCAATCCGCCAATCAAATTTAAGCTGCCCTCAACCCACACAGGGTTTTCATCCCTCACTTGCCCATATCTGAGCCTGCGTCGCGGTTTGCGATATTTGTAGTTGCGATACCCCATATCAGCGCGTGCTATTCGTCAAATGAGCTTCGTGTCGTCGGCACTTTCTTCCCGCATCAAATAATCTGTTGATCAGCCATTACGCTGATTCGGTTGTTGGCCTGTATTCCCCTTCTCAGCAGCTTCTTTGATCGCCTGGGCTTTTCGGCGGTCCTCAACTGAGCGCGGTGGTCGGTCAAGTGGAATCTCTCCAGGTTCCCACTTAAACACAAGGTCATCCTTCGTGTGATCGACCAACGCAGCCGCTATTTTCTCAGGCGGATTTCCGAGGATGAAAATTTGTGCTAATCGCTCGCGTTCTCGCTTCATACATCCAGAGACATAATTCATGACGGTGACATCATGAACCAAGCCGCCACCAGCAACCCCAAGACGACTGTGCCATTCCTCATCGTTCTTCATTGGTTCGCGTTTCAGGTTTTCGATGCCACCATACATCGCGTCAATCTCGGCCTTGACCCTCTCAATTCGATCAAGAACCAGCTTCATCTCTTTCAAGTTCAGCTCGACAAGTCTAGGGGAAAGAAAGACCGCAAGTGCAGAGAGAACTGCGACGGTCATCACGGCAACAAACGCTGTCTCACCCAGAAGGTGAGTAGCTAATAACGTCGTCGATAATGCTATTCCCGAAGTGGCAATTCCGACCGCCGCCCATTGGGTCGTCATTGATTTCATGTCATTATCATACTTGTAAGCAACGAAAGGGCGACATCTTTCACGCCGCATCAACCCGCGCAGCGCCCGCCCACCCCAAAATCCCTCCCCCAAAAATTCTTTTCCCCTTCCCCCGCTCCCCACAGCATTTCCGCCCAACAAGTTGCGCAAAACCAACCCTTTTCGCGCAGCGCCTCCGTACCAATAGATGACCATCCTCGCCCAACAATCGATCCCCAAAACACACCTGCCTGCACTACCATGCACGAATCTGCACGATCCACAAAAATCATCTCAACGCCACCACCCAATTGAGACAACCCTTCCAAGCCACCTTCAACAATCAACATTCCACCCGCAACATTCAAACCCGCAATTTGAACAAACGAACCCAAATTCCCCCCCAACCCCCGGCCCGGCCAAACGATACGTCCGCCCAAACGAACCCAAAAGTCAATCTGGACCAACCCACCCCAAAGCCCACAGCCCCGCTATGGGAATTCATTTGCGCAATCCAAAATCCAAAAGCTCCCCCATCACACACCCCAGGGCATCGCATGTGCCATTTTGGATTGCGGATTTTGGATTTTGGCTTGGGATCAAAAAAAACCATCCACGTTTTCAATCCAAAATCCGCAATCCAAAATCCAAAATGACTCCCAGGTTTCACATGCGATTACCCTGCCCACCCCGTCACTCCCCCACTCCATTCGAGCGCACCCCAATCCCCGCATATAATTCCCCCATGGCCCTCGTCTCCGACCGCTGTATATGCCTCCGAAAGTTCGAATACAGCGAAACCTCGCAAATCCTCACCCTCTTCTCCCACGACCACGGCCTGCTCCGCGTCATCGCCAAAGGCGCACACCGCAAAACCAAAGCCGGCGCCAGCAAGTTCGGCGGCGGAATCGATCTCCTCGACACCGGCCACGCCGTCTTCACCAACGCCCCCGAGCGCCAGCTCGCCACCCTCACCGAATGGCAACTCACCGACGGCCACCTCGACCTCCGCCGAAATCTCCGCACCCTCTACGCCGGCCTCTACGCCGCCGAATTGGTCTCCATGTTTTTCGAGGAACACGACGCCCATCCCCAACTCTTCGATCGCCTCTCCCAAACCCTCGCCGACATCGCAACGCCCCGCATCGAAGAATCCCTCCTCAGCTTCCAACTCGATCTCCTCCGCGAAGCCGGCTATCTCCCCGAACTCGAAGCCTGCGTCTCCTGCGGCAACACAACCACCGACCCTCACATCTATTTCTCTCCCGCGCGCAGCGGCGTCATCTGCCG
>DATAPK010000217.1:0-11261 GCA_036265245.1 Tepidisphaeraceae bacterium
CAAGCATCAACAGTGTTTTTTCTCTGATGCTGCGATCGATTGTGATGGTTGTCCGCGCGATGGCGCCGATGCTGTTTGGGGCGTTGCTGATTGCGGTGCTGGTGAATTTGCTTCAAGTGGGCTTGTTTTTCAGCTCCAAACGAATTCAGCCCAACTTCGCGGCGCTCAATCCGGCGCGCGGTTTCAGCAAACTTTTCGGTGGTGGGAAGGGGTTCGTTCAGATGCTGATGAACGCCGCCAAGATGCTGCTGGTGGGGACGGCGGCTTATTCGGCGATTCACGGGCGGATGGTTGAGATCGTCACGGTGCAGCAACTCACTTTCGTGCAGATTTTCGGCTTGGGCGCGGGCATTGTTTATTCGATCATCGTTCGCATCACCGTCCTGCTGCTGATCCTGTCGATCGGGGATTATTTCTATCAGCGATATCGCATCGAGAAGTCGCTGAAGATGACCAAGCAAGAAGTGAAAGATGAGATGAAGTCGATGGACGGCGATCCGAAGATTAAGCAACGCCGCCGGCAGATTGCGCTGCAGATCGTTACGCAGCGATTTAAGAAGGATGTTCCCAAGGCGGATGTGGTGGTGACGAATCCGACGGAGTTTGCCATCGCGATTAAATATGACGCGGACACGATGCACGCGCCGCGCGTTGTCGCCAAGGGGCAAGGGTATCTGGCGATGAAGATTCGCCAGATCGCGATCGAACATGGCGTGCCGATCCTGGAGCGCAAGCCGCTGGCGCGGGCGCTTTATAAGCTCGTCGATATCGGTCAGGAGATTCCGGAACAATTTTACTCCGCCGTCGCCGAAATTTTGGCGTACGTGTATGAATTGAGCGGCAAAATGAAAAAGCAATCGTCACAACCACTAGCAACGAGCAATTAATCACTAGCAACTAGAAACAATGGCAACAGCAGTATTTTCCAATCCGATCCTCGCCCGGTTGCACGACAACCGCGGAATGCTGTTTCCAATGGCGTTGATCACGCTGTTGCTGGTGATCCTGGTTCCGTTGCCGACGCCGGTGCTGGATTTGCTGCTGACGGTGAACATCACGCTTTCGGTCGTGGTGCTGGTGACGACGATTTATGTGAAAAGCCCGCTGGAATTGTCGGTGTTTCCGTCGTTGCTGCTGGCGATCACCCTGTTTCGACTGGTGCTGAACGTCGCGACGACGCGATTGATTCTGACCAACACCGGCGGGACGCACGCGGCGGGCGAAGTGGTGCAGACGTTCGCCGATTTTGTGACGCGAGGCTCGCTGGCGGTCGGCATCATTATCTTCACGATCATTGTGGTGATTCAGTTCGTCGTGATCACCAAAGGCGCCACGCGAATTGGTGAAGTGGCGGCACGATTTACGTTGGATGCGATGCCCGGCAAGCAGATGGCGATCGATGCCGACCTGAACGGCGGACACATCACCGAAGCGCAGGCCCGCGAGCGCCGCCAGGCGATTTCGCAGGAAGCTGATTTTTACGGGGCGATGGACGGTGCATCAAAGTTCGTTCGCGGCGACGCCATCGCGGCCATCGTCATCACCTTCGTCAACATTCTCGGTGGAATTTACGTCGGCATGGTCGAGCACAAGATGGACATCCTTGGATGTCTTGAGGTTTACACGAAGCTGACGATCGGTGACGGCCTGGTGAGCCAAGTGCCGGCGTTTATTATTTCGCTGGCGGCGGGTTTGATCGTGACGCGCACCAGCAGCCGAAAAGATCTTGGCGAGGAAATGCTGGGGCAGGTTTTCGCCAAGCCCAAGGCGCTGGTGGTCGCGGCGGCGTTTTTGGCGTTGATGTCGTTCGCGGGTTTGCCGCGTACGCCGATGCTTATTCTCGGCTCCTGCTGCGGGGGCATTGCTTATATTTTGACTCGCAATGAGAAGAAGGTTGTTGCCGCTGCCGCCGCGGTGGAGCGGGAAAAGATTGCCAAGAAAGAGCCGGAAAAGGTCGAAAAACTGCTCGACCTGGACGCGATGGAACTCGAAGTCGGGTATGGCCTGGTGCGGCTGGTCGATACGTCCAAGGGTGGCGATTTGCTGGAGCGCATCAGTCTGATCCGCCGGCAGATTGCGATGGATCTGGGCATCATCGTTCCGCCGGTGCGCATTCGCGACAACATGCAGCTTGGGGCGAACGATTACATCATCAAGATCAAAGGGCAGGCGGTTGCACGCGGCGTGACGTATCCGGAACAGTTCCTTGCGATGGACAATGGCGCCACGAGCGGGCCGATTCCGGGTGGATCGCTTACCACCGAGCCCGCGTTTGGATTGCCCGCTTACTGGATCACCGAACCGCAGCGGGCGCAGGCTGAGTTGATGAACTATACCGTCGTCGAAGCGACCTCGGTGCTGGCGACGCATCTGACTGAGGTCATCAAATCGCACGGCTATGAACTTCTGACTCGCCAGGAAGTGAAGAACCTGATCGACAATCTCAAAGGGCGCGTACCGGCATTGATTGATGAAGTGATTCCGACGCAGATTAAGCCGGGCGAGTTGCAGAAGGTGATGCAGAATCTGTTGCGCGAGCGTGTGCCGGTGCGCGATCTGGAAACCATCATTGAGACGCTTGGCGATTTCTCTTCGCGCACGAAGGATTTGGAAGTTCTCACGGAATATGTCCGCAATTCGCTGGGGCGAACGATTTGCAAGCAGTATGTGGATGATCGAGATCGTTTGTGGGTGCTGACGCTCGATCCGGCGCTGGAGGATTTGATCAACAGTCACATTGATCGCGAGCGAGGGAATGCGAATACGATGCCGCCGCAGACGGCGCAGCAGATCGTGAAGCATATAGCGGAGAAATCAACGGAACTGACGCAGACCGGACGAAACGCGGCGATTTTGTGCAGCCCGCAGATTCGTTCGTCACTGCGTCGCATGATTGAAAGCAGCCTGCCGCAGGTGGCAGTGCTGGCGTTCAACGAGGTCGCCTCGGAAGTAAGTGTCGAGGCGGTGGGCCTGGTTGGAATGAATGGGTAGCGGGTCGTTTGTTTTGGGCACGGTGCGTCAGGCGCATCGTGTGGATTTATGCAACTTCAAGTGTTCAAAGCGCCGACGATGGCCGAGGCGCTGGCCATGGTCAAACGCGAGATGGGGCTCGGTGCCCTCATCCTGCACACGCGTACATATTCGCACCGATACTGGATGGGATTGCGGCGAAAGGAAATCGTCGAAATCACGGCGGGCATGCAGCTCAATACTGAGCGGCGGCGCACCGCCGGGGGCGCGATTGCGCCGCGAGCGCCCATGATCAGGCCTGCGCCGGCGCTGCCGGGCAAGCAGGTGATGGACATGCCGGTCGCACAGAACGCGATGCTGCTGGGATTTGGGCAGGAGATCACGAGCCTGAAAACGATGGTGAAGGATCTGGTGACACAGGTTCGCCGCGAAAAAGCGCCCGATGTGCCCGAGCAATTGTTCGAGCATTATCTGCGACTGGTGGAGAATCAGGTCGCGGAAGAATTGGCAGTTGAAATTTTGAAAAATATCCAGCGACAGTGCCGGCCCGAGCATCTGGCGCAGGAATCTTTTGTGCAGGATCAGCTTGCGTTGCAGCTTGAAAAGCTGATTCCGGTTTCGGGTGAAATCGTGCGCAAGAAAACGCATGGGCCGCATGTGGTTGCCCTGATCGGGCCAACGGGTGTCGGCAAAACGACGACGATCGCCAAGCTTGCCGCGAATCTCAAGCTTCGCGAAAAGCGCCGGATTGGTTTGATTACGATCGACACTTATCGAATCGCGGCGATCGATCAGTTGAAAAAATATGCCGACATTATTGGTTCGCCGCTGCGAATCGTGGGCAATCCGGAAGATCTTCGCGATGCGGTGGCGTCGATGTCGGACTGCGATTTTGTTCTGATCGACACTGCTGGCCGAAGCCCCAATGACACGCTGAAGCTCAATGAACTGAAGAATTTTCTTCTGGCTGCTGCACCCGATGAAGTGCATCTGGTGCTTTCGACGACCGCAAGCCAGGCCTGCGTTGAGCTTGCGATTGAACGATTCTCCGAGGTTCGCATCGACAAAATTATCTTCACCAAACTTGATGAAGCGGCTCACGTAGGTGTGGTATTGAACGTGATCCGCAAGGTGAATAAGTCGTTGTCGTATGTCACCACCGGGCAGGATGTGCCACGCGATATTGAAGTTGGGCACGGGAAGAAGCTGGCCCAGATGATTCTTCAGAATCGCGTGAAAACCGATTTGCCGCCAAACTAACGAGATCAACATGACAGTTTTATTCGATCAAGCACAGCAGTTGCGAACGATGATGGGAGCCCATGCGGGCGCCAATGTCATCGCCGTCACCAGTGGGAAGGGTGGCGTGGGCAAGAGCAACGTCGCGGTGAATCTGGCGATCAAGTTTGCGTCGGCGGGCAAGAATGTTGTCCTGCTCGACGCCGACCTTGGGCTCGCCAACGCCGACGTGCTTTGCAATATCGATTTGCCCTGCAATCTTTCGCATGTGATTGCGCGCAAGAAGGAATTGCGCGATGTGATGGTGCTCGCCCCGGGTGGATTTCATCTCATCGGCGGCGCTTCGGGGCTTGCGCGGATGGCCGATCTCACGGATTTTGACCGCCAGCGCCTGGTCGATGCGCTGGGCGAGCTCGAACAGCAGTGCGATATTATTTTGATCGATACAGGTGCAGGCATCAGCCCGAATGTGCTGAGCTTCACGCGCGCCGCGGATCATGTGCTGATTGTGACGACGCCGGAACCGACGGCGATCACGGATGCGTATGCAGTGGTGAAAGTCATCAGCCGCGATGGATGCGAGCGACGATTGAGCCTGCTGGTGAACCAGACGCGCACGCCTTACGAGGGGCGTGTGGTGCATGAGCGGATCGCGAAAGTCGCGAGACAGTTTCTTGGCGTGAGCGTGCTGGATGCAGGATCGGTGCCGATGGATGAGCAGGTTTCGATGGCGGTGCGGAAGCGATTGCCGTTTATGCTTGGCTCGCCGCGTTGCCCGGCCAGCAGCGCTGTCAACCATCTGGCGATTCGCCTGGAGCAAGGCGTCGCCGGCAAGCTCGATCACGGTGGATTCTTTAATCGAATGAGTCGGTGGTTCAGGAAGTAGCTGCAACGCCCGCGTCGCCATTCAAAAAGGCGACGCAGGCGTCGCGGCTACAAGATGTGAGTTAGCCGAATGGCAAAAAAAATCGCCGCGACATTATCGATCATTGTCTTCGCTGTTTGCCTTTTGATAGGTGCATTTGAGGCGGACAACACCTTTGCCACCACCGTGCAACGCGCCCTTATGGGCATGGCAGTTACGTTAATTGTCGGGCTTGTGGTTGGAGCGATGGCGCAAAAAATGCTCGATGAAAATCTGAAGCCTCAAGAGGAAAAAGTGCAAAACTCGTCAACGAAAACGGAAGGAACCGACCGATAACGGAGTTGTCACGTTAGGCTGTTCAATACAACGCCGATCTTGCGTGTGACTCAGGAAAAATTTGCGGCCTATTTAGGAACTGTAGATTCCCATGGACCCGGGAGCATCGATTATGACCAAGCTAGTACCAGCATCCTTAGCGACTAAACCATCGGCAAAACCAACTCGCGACATCAAGGAAGTTTGGATCGAGTATAAAAAAACTCGAACCGAACCCCTTCGCAATATCCTCATGGAGAATTATCTCCATCTGGTGCGCTACAACGCCGAGCGCATTCACGTGAAGCTTCCGGACGAGGTGGAACTGGACGATCTGATGTCGGCGGGCATCTTCGGGTTGATGGACGCGATCGCGGCCTTCGATCTGGAGCGCGGCGTGAAGTTCGAAACATATTGCGCTCCGCGTATCCGCGGCGCGATCCTGGACGAGCTTCGCTCGATGGATTGGGTGCCCCGCCTGGTGCGCAGCCGAGCACATAAGCTGGACACCGCGAGCAAGCAGCTTGAGGTTGAGCTTGGCCGATCGCCCACGAGTGATGAAATCGCCAAGCGTCTAAAAGTTTCAATGAATGAGTTTGAGAAGATGGCGAAAGACGCCAGTGCTGTCGGCCTCGTGTCGCTGTCGCGCAAGTGGTTTGAAACCGACAGCAACAAAGATGTTCGCGAAATCGACGTTTTGGAAGACAAACGCGGGGCCGATCCGGTGCGCGAGATTCAGCGCAAGGATCTGAAGGAACTGATGACCAAGGGCCTGAGCCGGGCAGAGCGATTGATCATTGTCCTCTACTATTTTGAAGAGATGACGATGAAGGAGATCGGCTCGACGCTGGATTTGTCGGAAAGCCGAGTAAGCCAGATGCACAGCTCGATCCTGGCCCGTTTGCGTGCCCAGATGGCCGACCGCAAAAAGGAATTCCAGCAGGCTGCCGTCGTGTGATTCTCAAGACCGTTTAGCCGCGACGCATAGCGGAGCGTCTGCGCAGCGATTTTCGCAATTCGTGATATCATTCTCCGGATCATCCGGAGAGTGATATGAAACGAACCCTTCTTGCGTTGCTTCTGATCGTTCCTTTTCTCATCCCCAATCTGTCCGCCGCCCCGACGACGCAATCTGCCTTGGTTGGCCAGCCGATGAAGCTCACCGGCACGACATTCGACGGCAAGGATTTCTCGACCGACAATTGGAAAGGCAAAGTCGTCCTTGTGGATTTCTGGGCGACCTGGTGCGGACCTTGCCTGGAAGAATTGCCGCACGTGAAGAAGGCGTACGATCAGTATCACGACAAGGGGCTGGAGGTCGTCGGCATATCAAATGATTTCAAAGGCGACGCGCTGAAAAAGTTTCTGGCATCCAATCCCAGTTATCCCTGGCCGCAATTGTTCGACCCGAAAGCCGCTAAGGATGAGGATATGCACCCGATCACCACGGGGTTTGGCATCGACGGAATTCCGGCGATATATCTGATCGATAAAAAGGGCGTCTGCCGCTCGGTGAACGCGGCGGCGGAGATGGATGAATTGATCCCCAAACTTCTCGCGGAGTGAAATATGCGCACTCGATCTCATGCGATCGTCGTCGTGTTGTTGATGAGTGTTGTCAGTGCCGGGCAGGCGGTTGCTGATGATGTGCAGCCTGGGATGATCGCACAGGGAACGGTTCGCGATGCTAAAAATGCGCCGATCGCTAACGCGAATGTGCAGCTATGTTATGAAAAGAATCAGCTCAACGCGGATAATGCGGTTGTTGAAACAGTTCAGACGGATGAAGGCGGAAAGTATCAATTTAAAACGCCGTTGCGATTTGCAACCTCCAACGGCACGGTGGATTCGGATCATTATGTGGTGGTCGCCTACGATGCAACGCATGCGCCCGGCTGGGCCAATATCATCGGTACCCGCACCCAGACGATGAACGACCTGGTTTTAGACAATGCCACGCCTCAGGATGTGCAGGTCACCGATTCGCAAGGCACCCCTCTTTCCGATGTGGTATTGAGATTGGCGGGAGCTGGAGATCCGCAGGATCGATACGCGGCGTTTCGCCAGCTTTCGACTTTTCCACCGGACATGATCGCGGTGACTGAGATGACGGACGCGCAAGGCGCCGCCACGTTGAAAAATCTGCCACATACGCAGCTTCAGCTCGTTGCATCGCATCCCGGCTATGCCGACGCGACCATCCGGCTTGGCGCGCCGCAAAAGGAGGCATTGCCGATCAAGATGATGCCCGCCGCCACCGTGAAGGGGACTGTCCGCGATTTGCAGGGCCAACCCGTCAGCGGCGTGACGGTGATTTTTCTCGACATCAATCATGTTTCCGCGCGCGCTGTCAAAACCGATGAAAAGGGAAACTACGAATGTGATTCGCTTGCGCCAAAAGGTGCTTCTGCCTACAGCACGGGTGTGTTTTCCATCTTTGTACGAGATTCCAAATTCTGTTCTTCCATCCGAACTTTAAATCTCGACTCATCCGCGACGATCGATCCTTTCGACTTGAAAGCCGAACCGGGCAGCGTGCTGCGCATCAAAGTCGTCGAGCCGCAAACGAAAAAGCCCGTCGCTGGAGCGCAGGTTTGCGTCATGCTTCCAGCGAATCTTGTCAGGGGCGAGTTCACCGACGACAAGGGATCGGTCGATTTCCGCATGGCCCCCGCAGAGGGAGTTATCCGATTGAGCGCCCCGCCCGGTGGAAGTTATTTTGTCGGAGATCCCCCCGGGCAGAAATTCAAACTTTCCGATCAATTGACGGAAATCACGCTGACGTTGCCTAGTGCGCTCAAGCCTCTGGTCGATCTTCGTGGTTATGTCGAAACCGCCGATGGTAAACCGGGGGCGTCGATGAAAGTGATGATGGCGTGCGACGATCAAGAGGTTCGTTTGCCTCCGATGCCCGGATTTTCGTTTGGCGCAGTCACAACGCCGGATGGAAGTTTTACAACTGCCGGCTTTCCGTCCGAATCTCGAATTATCGTTTATGCGGAGACGCGCAATCACAAGACGGCCGCTGTCGTGCAATATGATGTGCCAAAACAGGGCGGAGATTTGAAACCGCCGATCAAATTGATGGCTACGAAGGCATCGGATTTCGATTTTTCCGCCGCCATCGGGCAGGATGAGTCCGGTGCCCATGTCTATGTTTCTCCGGGCAGCGGAAATGTCTTCCTCAGATATTCGCGCGATACGACCATCGATGCCAAAGGGCATCTGAAGATTTCTGGAATCATTCCCGGCCAGGTCTATCACGTGGTGGAAATAGGTGGAAAAATGGGCCCGCAAGTACAAAAAGATCTGGTTCTGGTTCCGAAGGGATAAAAAATTCGCGGGCGTCGATACAGGGGGTATCGACGCCCGCGAAGATTAAAAAAACGCACAAATGAAATCGCAGGCCCTTCTGGCGAGGGGCCCGCGATTCGACGCAGTTATTCGTTGTTGCCGCTGGTTTCCTCGAGCATCTTTCGCAGGTAGCCGTTTTCGCGACGCGTGGCTTCCAGATCGAAGACGAGATATTTGATCGATAGACGCAGATAGTCGAGCGATTCCTGCAGGCTGCTGACAGTCTGCTTGAGACGCTCGTGGCGTTCCCGGGTTTCAGTGGCGAGCTTTTCCAGCTTCTGCCGCTCGGTGGCGGGCAGGGTGCTGATTTCTCCCATCAGCTCAGCCAACTTACCTTGAAACTCATGCTCGTTCATTTTCATCTCCTTAGCCATGCCCATGCTATTACAAGGGCCGTGCCACCTCCGTGTGGGGACTGCGATCCATCAACGGGCGGGTCCAACCCGCGTTATTTGGCGGCCAAGAGGTGTGTCCACACACGCCTGCCGCGACACCTGTGCCGGATGATGCGTGGTCGCATCAAAACCAGCGTTTTTCGTAGATCTCGCAAGCAACATCCAACCTGATGTTGCTTGATTACAACACGACGCGATTTCCTGTGGCTGCGTCGCCTCGATGCAAATTTGCGCAAAGGCGACGCAGGCGTCGCGGCTACATAATTAGCACCGCCGCATAGCCGACGGCGTTATCGGGCGTTTGCGGCGCGACGTCGCGAAGCGTTTCGAAGCTGCTGGCGTGTTGAAGGACGGTTGCGGAGCCTGCACCGTACTCTCTGCACGCCGACATCATCGCCGCAATCGCGCCGCCGCCGCACGCGTTCAGATGCATCGCCACTTCGGGCACGATCGCATCCACATCAAACTTCTCCACCAGGCCGAGCAACCGCCGATCGTTTTGTTTGGCCCATTCCAAACCAAGCGTCCCAATTCCCGCCGGCGCAAACCTGTAATTCGGGCCATAGTGCGTCAGATCGCTGCTCGCCAGAAATACTGCCCGGCGATTTTCTTTCATCAGACGCTGGGCTGTTTCTCGGCCGATCTCAATTGCGCTGCTGGTCAGCGGCACTTCGATCGGCAGAATCGCCGCACCGGGCCAGGCGATCTCGATCAGCGGCAACTCCACTTCGACCGCGTGTTCATTCAGATGAAAGCGATCATCCACGACAAACCAATCCGACTTTTCAACAAGGCCTGCGCGGATATCTTCCGCGATTAATGATTCCCCGGACGGTTCGATCCACTTCCCGTACGAATCCAGCGCCGCGGTCTTGATTGCCAGCGGCGTATGAATCGCGCCGAATACGACAATCACTTCCGCATCGGGCGCACATCTTTTCAGAACGCCAATCGTTTGTCCCGCGATTGCGCCGCTGCAAATCCAGCCGGCGTGCGGAACGATTCCGCCTATGCACTTTGTGACGCTTGTGCCGGTTGCAACTGCGCCATTTACAAACTTCTGGGCCCAGGCGCGACACTGGTTGGCGTCAGCGGGATAAAACCGATTCGGCCCCGCGACGGCCGGCCTGCGAATGCCTGGCGCCTTGGGCAACGCCATGCGGACGACTATAATCCCGTCCGTGAAAATGCGTCACGGAAAATCTGCCGCGCGACAGGTTGGTCACAAAAAGCCCGATAATACAGACAATTTACGCGGGTTCTGACATTTCGCCGGATTGTGAAAATGACCGAAGATGAAAAAAACCAACTCTCCGATGCGCTTTCACAGCTAGGGCAAGGCGCTTCGCCAGCCGATTTTTTTGCAGCGTCACCCGCCGCGCCGATTCAACAACGGCATCATCAGCCGCTGCGACGCGTTCCGTTTTATGCACGCTTGAGTTTCCGCCAAACGATCATCCCGATTCTTTTGACGCTGGGCGTGGCGTTTCCGGCATGTGCGATTTGGTGGTTGATGCAGGATGAAGATTCGCCGCTTAAATCGGTTGGGCTGGGCATTCCCATAACCATGGCTTTTGTGGGTTTGGTGCTGCTGGCGCTGGGAATTTTCAGCATGATTCAGGTCAAAACGCAGCTTGCGCAAGATGACAAGCGTTGACAAAATTTGCACGCTCCACCTATGATCGATTGTGAAGATTGACCTTTAAGAGCAGGAGGCCCAAATGGGCAGTGCAAATATGAAAGAATTTACAGACGACAATTTCGAGCAGGAAGTCATCAACAGCAAAGAGCCGGTGCTTGTGGATTTCTGGGCGGAATGGTGCATGCCGTGCCGCATGCTCGCCCCCACCATTGAAAAGCTGGCGACCGATTACGCCGGCAAAGTGAAGGTCGGCAAGCTGGATACCGACGCCAATCGCGATGTTTCGATCAAATATGGCATCAGCGCGATTCCGACGGTTATTCTTTTCAAGAACGGGCAGGTGGCCCAGAAGTTTGTCGGGCTGCGGCAGGAGCGCGAATTCAAGGAAGTGCTCGACGCAGGCTGATTCAATCGAACAATTGGTTATCGAACCAACCGCCGGCCATTTGGTCGGCGGTTTTTTGTCCCTGAAGATCAGCTC
>DATAPK010000218.1:0-6062 GCA_036265245.1 Tepidisphaeraceae bacterium
CTGGGTGGCGTAGGTGCCGTTGTAAACGCCCGTGAAGACAGGTTGAGCGGCCGGGGCGGCGGGCGTGGGCGTGCTTGTTCCGCTGGCGGCGCCGGCCTGGGCTAACATCGCCTGGTCGAGATCCGCCGGCTGGGTGCGGTCCCTCGTGGCGCTAAATCGGCCGCAGTTAGACTCCCCGCTCTGAGGATCTGTCCGGGTCAGCGCGCCGACGATCGAACCGGGGCCGATGATGCCTATGTGCACGGCCTGCGCCTTGGACGCGACCAGAGCATTTTGCGCGGTGCTTCCTATGGGCTCAATGGTCGTGAATTGAAACGGGCTCGATCCAATCCCGTACTCTTTGGCCCCGGGCACATATTTCCCGGTCAGCTTATAGGTGATGGCGGGGCCCTTCATGAGCCGCGGTGGATCGAAGGTGAAGAGAGCGGTTAAGGATCCGTCGTCCGTTGCCTTGACCGAAAACTTGAGCTTCGAGGTGCCTTCGGTGCGTTGGAAATCGCCGGTATAGACGCCATTGATTGCAGCTGGCCCCGAGGCGGCAGGCGCGGGCGAGGACTGTGGTGCTGGTCGTGCAGCGCGTTGAGGGTCGATTGGTTGAGGCGCCTGTGGCACGATGGGCGAGTCGGGTGATTCTGCGGGCGTTTTCGCTGCGGTCGCACTTGCGAGGTTTGCGGATTCAGTGGCATCGCGGGTGGCCTGGAAGTTTGGGCTGGGACGAGCTCGCATCTTGCCCGAAATCTGCCCCGCTCCGTTGCTACCGGCGGGATCGAACCGCCGCTCATTCCCTGGACGATGATCCCGCTGGGCGGGGGCGTTTCCCATCTGCCACGGTTGATTTGCACCATTTGATTTGCCGCATTGTATCGCCCTGTGATGTTGCAGGTATACGGTTTCGTGCCAGAACCATCGGGCAATTCAAAGGTGCAGATTCCGACGAGGGCTCCATTATTTTCCTGGGTGATCGAGAGCTTGAATTTGGTGGCCCCTTGATCGCCGTCATACGAGCCGTGGTAAACGCCGACGATGGAGGCCGGCGTGGTGGATTTTGCGGGCTGGGCTTTTGCGACGGGAGCAAATATAGAGAGGGCAAACGCGACGGTAACGGTCCATCGAAATGCGATTGTGGCAAAGTGACATTGAAACTTGCTGGGCATCGAATCTCCTAGCTGATTTGCTGGCAGGGCGACGCTGGAACCCACCGACTGGCTTAAATTGGGTTGCAGAAGGATATCATGTTGCTGCACATGCACAAAGGCTCAAAGGGAGAATTGAAGTTGCATAGTTCGTCTTGTTGATTTGCCTCCGTGCTGGAACACTAAAGACAGTTTTGAAGGCGAATTTCTTTTTACGCCGCAAGCGGCGAGGGATGTATTGTTTATCTGGGTTGGGGTTTCAGGAGGTTGTCGCCGATGAAGATGCGATAGTCTTTGATTCTTCCTGTGACAGAGTCTGGGCCTTGCCGGGGGACATATCGGAATCCGCTGATGGAGCGCGGGTGACTAAGATCGAGAACAAAACGATGCGGGTAGTTGGGCTTGGCGTCGCCCCATTGGGTGTGCCAGAAGCTGGCGGTTTGGCCGTCGATGGCGTTTTCGGCGGTGCCGTCTTCGCGCGTGCGCTCTTCGCTGTCTACATACGCGATCGTCCACCCTTCGTGACTGATGGGTTTGCCGGAATCATCCAGCAGATCGAGCTCGGCGATGGCGGCGAAGGGTTTGCCGTCCTGCGCGTTGAGTGATTCGATGGCGAAGTATTGGCCTTGCGCGGGGTGATCGAAGTGGATTTCCTGCATCTGCGCGCCGGGGGAGAACTGGGCGGTGTGGATGGGTTCGATTCCGTCGAGCGCGAGTTTGGCTGCGCGGCGGCGGCTGTGGGCGAAATCGAGCTCGGGGCGAAGCTGGTTGAGGATGGGTTGGTCGAGGCCGGCGAGAGTAGGGGTTTCGGGGCCGAGGATGTCGAAGATGAGAAGATCGTTTTTGCCGGATTTGAGCCAGGGGCCGGGGACGTACATGGTTTGGGTTGGGCCGATGTTCCAGAATCGGCCGAGGCAGTGGCCGTTGATCCAGGCGACGCCTTTTCCCCAGGAGCGCATGTCGAGGAAGGTGTCGGCGGGTTGGGGAATGGTGACGGGGATTCGGTAGAAAGCGGGTTGGGGGGACCGGTCGCGAGCGACCGGGCTAACAACGCTGAAAGAGAGTTGAGAGAGGGAAGGGGTGTCGAGGGGGAAGCGGTAGATTTTCCATCCGGTTAATTCTGTTGCTTCGCTTCCCGCAGGAGTGATGCGCACTGGCGCGTGCAATCCTTTTGTATCTTTTACTTCTGCGCCGAAATTCACTCGCCCCATTGCTTCGACGAGGATGTCGAGCGTGGCGGGTTTGGCGCGCTCGGGGAGGCTCACGCGGAAGTGTCGATTGCGGCGATCCATGATTCCGATGCGCTGGCCATCGAGATAAACGAAACCGAAATCGTGGACTTCGCTAGCGTCGAGCAGCGATGCAGGGCCCGGGGGAAGAGTGGTGCGATAGAGGATGCAGCCGTGACCCTGGTCATATTGCTCCATCGTTTTTGGCGTGGAGTCTTCGATGGGGGTGGGGAGATTTGAAAAGAGCGGGGCGTATTCCGTTGCGTTTGTGGAATCGAAGGTGATGACTGGATTGCGCGCTGGCGCGTCGGGGATGGATTCGCCGGGGAGGAGATATTTGGACATCAGCGAGCGCGTGGCGTCGAATTTTGGGGTTGTCCAGCCGGCCTCGGAGATAGGGGCGTCGTAGTCGTAGCTGGAGGTGTCGGGTTTGAAGGGGCGGTCGGCGCCGGACCATAGGCCGAAGGTCGTGCCGCCGTGGGCCATGTAGATGCTGAAAGATTGGCCGTTTTTCAGCATGTATTCGAGGTCGTGAAGATAGCGTTCGGAATTGCCGAGGTGGTGAGGGGAGCCCCAGGTGTCGAACCAGCCGGGATAAAATTCGCCGCACATGAGAGGGCCTTGGGGGAGAATTTCGCGGAGCGCGCGGAATCCGCCGGCGGGGTCGGAGCCGAAATTGACGACGGGAAAAAGATCGTCGCGATGGCCATCTTTGAGATGTTGCGCGGGGTTGCAGGCGAAGAGCGGGACGTCGAAGCCGCTATCGAGAAGGGCTTGGCGAATCTCGCCCATGTATTGCGCGTCTTTGGCGAAGAAGCCGTATTCGTTTTCGACCTGGACCATGAGGATGGGGCCGCCGTGGGTGATTTGGAGTGGGCCGAGGACTTTGCTGACTTCGTGGAGATAGGTCTTGGCGGCATCGAGAAATTGTGGATCGCGCGAGCGGAGGGCGATGTCGGGATTTTTGAGGAGCCACCACGGCAGGCCGCCCATTTCCCATTCAGCGCACGCGTAGGGGCCGGGACGAAGGATGACCCAGAGGCCTTCTTCCTGGGCAATGCGGCAAAATTGCGCCGCGTCGGCCTGGCCGGTCCAATCAAATTTCCCCGGCATCGGTTCCTGGAGGTTCCAAAAGAGATACGCGCAGACGGTGTTGAGGCCCATCGCCTTCACCGTGCGCAAACGATTTCGCCAATATTCCATGGGCACGCGCGGGGCATGAACCTCGCCGCAGCGGATTTCGAAGCGTTGGCCGTCGAGAAGAAAGTCGTTGTCGCCGATCGTGAATGTGTGGTGCATCGGTTCCGTTCCAGCGGCCATCGCGGTGAGGGCCGAATTCAGCAAAGTGAAGATCAGCCCGGCCTTAAGGATGTTGTTTAAGCTCATAACAAGGTTCCCATCTTCCGAACGAAGCGAATATTTTCGCTACTTCGACAATCTTTTCCATGTGCTGACGTATGAATTTGTGTAGATTACGCGGGCCATCAGGTTGGGATGGCATGTTGGCGGGCGTGGAGGATATGGGATGCCACGCGCTGGGAAGAACTCTGATTCATGCCGATTTGAAATGCTGGAAGGGCGGACGATGTTTTCGTCGTCGCCGCCGGTGTTATTTGATCCGACCAAGGCGCTGAGCGTGCTGCCGCCACTGGGGGTGGCGAAGGATATGCAGGGGACGGACCAATCGCTGCTGCCTTATCTCACGGTGACGATTCGAAGCGCCAGCACGTTGCAGGTTTTGGCGCAATTCACATCCAAAAATGCCGGCGATACTCTGATTCAAAATGGGAATCTTTACGAAGCGGATTGGGCGACGAAGAATCAGGCGCCGGGATATCAGGTGAGCTTTAGTGTTGGGCCGGTGAATCTGGGGGCGATCTCTGCGGGGGCGACGGCGGATTTGGATATCGAATTTCAGGTGGCCAAGAATCCCGCGATCCGCGCACAGGAATTTCAATTGCATGGGTCGAGCGCGGCGGCGGCGGCGACACAGCTTGTGTCGGAATTTGGTCTTGGCGCGCCGGTGGTGGCGCAGTTGCTTTTTAACGCGGGATACAAAGCACCGGGTGTTGGGGCGGCGTTGAAGAGTGTCTTCAATCAAAACGCCACGCAGATGGCGAAGACGCTTCATAGTGTCGGATACAACGTGGCGTCGATTGCGCTGGCGCTGCAATCTAATTTTTCTGAAAGCCCGCAGAACGCGGCGGCGTTGCTCAAGAGTCTTTTGATTGGCGTGACGGACATCACTGGCGTGTTGAAGGTTATTTACCATCAGCAAGCGCAGCAGTCGGCGACGATCCTGAAAAATGTCGGTTTTGTTCCATCGGATATCGGGATGGGGTTGAAACAGGCTTTCAGCGAGAACGGGCAGGGGGCGGGGCAGATTTTGAAGAATATTCACTTTGGCGGCGCGGATGTGGCGAGTGCGCTGAAAGCCACTTATGCGCAGACGGTCGTTCAAACCGCACGAACGATGAAGTTGATCGGATTTGTGGCATCGGATGTGGGGGCGGGATTGAAGAGCGTATTCAATCTTTCCGCGCAGACGGCGGCGCAGGTATTGAAGAATGTTGATTTCCTGGTGGCGGATATTACGGGGGTTTTGAAGAATACGTTTGGACAGACGGCGCAAAATTCAGCGACGATTCTGAGCGGGATTGGCGCGATAGCATCAAACGTGGCGGCGGGTTTGAAGAATGCTTATGGATCGAGTCCGGCCAGCGCGGCGCAGTTGCTCAAGACGGCGCAATATGCGGCGCAGGATGTGGCGGCGGCGATGCGGGCGGCGTATGCGCAAGATGCAAATCGGGCGGCGCAGATTTTGAAGACAATTGGTTTTCAGGCCGCGGATGTCGCGACTGGTTTGAAGGGGCCTTATGGTCTATCAGCGCAGCTGGCGACGGCGGCGCTGCGGCAGGTGCAATTCAATGCGAGTGAAATCGCGCAGGCGCTCAAGACGGTTTATGTGCTGAAGATTCAGGCGATGGCGCAGCAGATCAAGAACGCGGGGTTCGGGGCGAGCGATGTATTTGCGGCGATGACGGCGATCTATGCCCATTCTTTTGCCAATCCGTTGAGTGGATATGGAGGTATTCTCAAGAGTCTGGGATTTACGCCGACGCAGATTGCGACTGGCGTGGTGCCGATTCTGGAGGGCAAATTGGCGGCGAATCTGGCGGGGACGTTTAATAAATTCGTCAACTATTCCGGAACATTGGCGGCGGACCTGCTGAAAAATGCGGGGTTTGATGCCAAGCCGGTGGCGATGGTGCTTCATGCAACTTACAAGCTGCAGGCGCAGCCGACGGCGGAACTGATGATTAAGTATGGATTTTTGAGCGGCGACATTTCTGTGGCGATCCAAGGTGTTTTCCATTTGGCGGTGGATACTGTGAAGGAGATCGTCAACAAGGCTGAGGATTTTGTGAAGAATCTTGGCAAAGACATCGGAGATGCGTTCAGCGATCTGGGCGACGATATCGCAAGCCTGTTTTAATTTGGGTGCGCAGTTCATTTGCAAAGGAGATGCATCATGATGAGTCAATTCCATTCACTTGAGCAACTGGAATCGCGAAAGTTGTTGAGCGCGACGATCACCGGGTCGCAGATGGATTCTGGGGCATCTTTGAATTTGCCTGCGACGCATGCGACTGCAAGCGCGGTGAAGATCGTGGCGGGGCCGGCTTTGCATGCGATGGCG